>JAYVMZ010000346.1:0-34167 GCA_043758735.1 Betaproteobacteria bacterium | reverse complement strand
GCATTTAAAGGCGGTAAAGGCTTCCTGGAAAATTTTGAAAGCAATCTAACGCCCTGTGGCGACCGAAATATCGCTGAGTCCGACAGGCTCCTAGGCCTGTCCAGTGCGGCGAGCGCGCGCACGTTCGATGGCCGCTTGCACGGCGGCTTTCTTGCGTTCGAGGTCGTGGCTGCCGGGGAGTTGTTGCAGTTCGGCGAGCTTGTTGCGAGCTTTTTTTGCCAGCCGGTCGTTGCGCTCTTCCCCTTCTCGCGCAATACGGAATTCATGAAAGCCGAACCGCGCCCGTGCGATCACCGCCATCTCTTCGACCGATTGTGTCGCCAGCGCCGCCGCATGGCGGTTGCCGCGTCGCGCCAGCGTATCCAGTTCCACCATGTCGATGCAGTCAACCGGGCAGGGCGGAAGGCACAGGTCGCACCCCGTACAGGAGGCGGTCAGTACCGTGTGCATGCGTTTCGCGGCGCCGACGATGGCATCCACGGGACAGGCTTTGATGCACAGCATGCAGCCGATGCAACGCGACTCGTCGATCACGGCGGCGGTGCGGGGTTTCTCCAGGCCGTTCGCGGAATTGAGCGGCTTTTCCGGGCGGCCAAGCAATTGCGCGAGTTTGCGAATCCCCGCGGCGCCGCCGGGCGGGCATTGATTGATGTCGGCATCCCCGTTGGCAATCGCGTCAGCGTAGGGACGGCAGCCGTTGTAGCCGCATTTCGTGCACTGCGTCTGCGGCAGCAGGGCGTCTATTGCATTGGCCAGTTCGGAGTTCACGGGTGGATTAAACCACTAAACCGCAAATCTGGTTCACCACAGAGGCACAGAGGGCACGGAGGAAAAGCCAAAGAAGGATTTCAACAACGCAAAATGAACTTTACCGGCTCTGATGGCTTGTGGGGAACTTGTCGCGATTCCATGCGCGTTTTTCTCTGTGTCCTCTGTGCCTCTGTGGTGAAAAACGTTACGTCCGAGACCGGAGGTTGGTATGGGTCAGGCAACGGTTGATCCATTGTGCGGTGAGTTTTTCCTGCACGGTGTTTTGCGTGAGCCGCGCGGCGAGGCCGGCGAAATCGACGCGGTCGAGCGGCTGGTCCTGGTTGAAACAGGAGAACACATAGGTGCGTTGGCCAGTGGCCGGGTCCACCTGCGGTT
This sequence comes from Betaproteobacteria bacterium, assembly GCA_043758735.1. GTDB lineage: Bacteria > Pseudomonadota > Gammaproteobacteria > Burkholderiales > JACQAP01 > JACQAP01. The sequence goes on along the minus strand of JAYVMZ010000346.1, from coordinate 33,021 downwards.
GCAGGCATTGCGCGCAGATTTCTTTCATCATGCATTGCATCGGCGAGTTGATCGAGCCGATCGCAAAATGATGCGGGTTCAGGTGAGCCTGCAGGACGCCATGGCGTGCCGCCGCCACCGCGGCCATCATGCGATCCGAGCCGATCGCGATGATGCGGTCGGCGGCATTGAATGGGATGACCTGTTCGCCCAGCTTGCCGGTCGCGTAGGCGGCCATCGCCTGCACGATGTTGCCGACGAAGCTGCGGTCGCCGGAGCGGTCCGGTACAAATCCGGGCGCTTCGTCGCAGCACCAGATGACGACGTCCGCCGCGGCCTCGATTTCGGCGATTTTGTAGCGGTCGATGATTTTCTTGTAGCCGGCAAAATACAGCACGCGCGACCCCGCGGCACGCAACGCCTGCCCGATGGAAAACAGCACGGCGTTGCCCAGGCCGCCGCCAACCAATGTGACGGTCTCGTTGGCGTGGATTTCAGTCGGCGAACCGGTGGGGCCCATGAGGATCACGGGTTCGCCGGACTTGAGCAATGCGCACAAGTCCGAAGACCCGCCCATTTCCAGCACGATGGTCGAGACCAGGCCTTTGTCGCGATCCACCCAGGCGCCGGTCAGTGCCAGGCCTTCCATGGCCAGGCGGGTGCCGTCCACCGATCTGGCCAGCGATTCGAAATTCTGCAGGCGATAGAACTGTCCTGGCCGGAATTTCCTCGCAGCCTGCGGCGCCCGCACCACGACTTCGACAATGTTCGGCGTGAGCCGGATAACTTCATGCACCGTGGCGCGTAATTCGCCGTTAAGGCGTGCAAAGAATTCGGCATCACCGGCCGTGGATGCCGGCTTTACCTTCGCCAGCACGCTGCTGATCACCGGGTAGCCCAGCTTGGCGCTACCCATGGCTTTCACCACGTTGCCGAAGAAGGAGGGATGCAGGTCGCCGAAGAAACTCACGAAGCGGCCGTCCTCGCGGCGCGACAATAGCACCTGCGGCGTTGCCGGTTTGGCGCTGCGCTCCGGCTTGACCGGCGTGCCGGATTCGTCGCAGGCCTGGAAATAACGGCCGTCCAGCGCGAAGTTGCGCGCATCTTCGCGCGCGAGCACCGTGTTGGGCTGCGTGCCCGCGGCGACCAGCACGCTACGTGCGGGCAGGGTGACATCGAATTTATCGGCGTTCGGCCTGATGCCGGTCACCGTCAGCCCGCTCGTATAGCCGAACTCGTCGACCACGACCGCGGCTGGTGTGAGGTTCTCGGCAAAGCGGATGCCTTCTTCCAGCGCCTTTTCGATTTCTTCGTGGTTCAGCGTATACGAGGGGCTGTCGATCATGCGCTTGCGGTAGGCCAGCGTGACGCCACCCCAGGATTTCAGCAACTCGAGGACACGCGCTTCGCGACCGGCATCGGCCGCAGTGGCGCGCTCGGCGCGGATGGCCCGCGCATGTGCGAGGAACTCGTCCGCGATCTGCCGCTCGGGTAATGTCCAGGCGGCGCGCACTTTTTCTTCATTGCCTTCCGTGCACAGCGTTTCATAGCGGCGCAGGAATTTTTCCACCTGCAACGGGTAGTACGCCAGCGATTCAGTCGCGGTATCGACCGCCGTCAGGCCGCCACCGATCACGACCACCGGCAGCCGCAATTGCATGTTGGCGATGGAATCGTTTTTCGCCGCACCGGTGAGCTGCAGCGCCATCAGGAAGTCGGAAGCGGTGCGTACGCCGGGAGCAAGGCCATTGGGGATGTCGAGCACGGTCGGCCGGCCGGCGCCGGCTGCCAGCACGACGTGATCGAAGCCGAGCGCGAAAGCGTCGTCGACTTCCAGCGTGCCGCCGAAGCGCACACCGCCGAACAGGGCGAACTCCGCGCGACGCTGCAACAGCAGGCGGATCACCTTCAGGAAATTCTTGTCCCAGCGCACCGTGATGCCGTACTCGGCAACGCCGCCAAAGCCAGCCATGATGCGGTCGTCCAGGGATTCGTAAAGCGATTCGACGTCATGGATGGGTTCAAAGGCGACGCGAGTGCCTGCCGCATCGACGCCGGAGAGCTGCGCCGGCAGCGGTTCGATCTTGAGTCCGTCCACGCCCACCACGCTATGGCCGTCATTCATCAGGTGATGGGCGACCGTGAAACCTGCGGGACCCATTCCAGCGATCAGCACGCGGCGGCCGCTCGGCGCATGCGGGAAGGGCCGCTTCAGGTCGAGAGGATTCCAGCGCGTGAGCAGGGAGTAGACCTCGAAGCCCCAGGGCAATTCCAGGACATCTTTCAGGGTGCGGGTCTCGGCCTGCGGAATATTGACCGGCTCCTGCTTCTGGTAGATGCAGGATTTCATGCAGTCGTTGCAGATGCGATGGCCGGTCGCCGCCGCCATCGGATTGTCCAGCGTGATCATCGCCAGCGCGCCAACCGACACGCCTTCGGACTTCAGTTTCTGGAATTCGGAAATGCGTTCTTCCAGCGGACAGCCGGCGAGCGGCACACCGAACACGGTTTTTTTGAACGCGGGCCTGGCTTCCGGCGACGCGGTCTTTTCCTTCAATCCATGCGAGCAGGAATCCTTTTCCTGTTCATGGCACCAGATGCAGTAGTTGGTTTCGTTCAGGGCACCCACCAGGTCGGTGCCGGAATCGGTCAGCGCGAAGCCGTGACGCTGGCGAATGTGCGAGAGCGTATGGACCGTAACGCCATGCTCGTCATGGGTCTGCACCGGGACCAGGTGCTGGAAGTCGAGTTTCTTCGGCAACTTGAACAGCACGCCCGCATGATGCTTGTGCCGCCCGTCGTGCGTATGCACCGCCCAGGCCGCATAGCGCATCGCCGTATCGAGCTTGTCCGCATTGGCAGCTTCGTCCTTCTGCCACCTGGTGACGTGGCTCGCGAACTCCAGTTCGCTGAATTTCGCGTCGAACCATGCAGCGAGTTGCGCTTCGAGGCGGCTGCCATCGAGGCCCGCGGCAGCCTCGGCCTTGTAGGTGTTGACGGCCTTGCGCTGCACGAACAGCCGCTTGCAGGAATACAGCGGGGCGAGTTCGAAATGGCGCGCGGCCAGCGCATCGACTTCGTCTTCAATGGCGAACAGGCGGGCAACGAAATCGTCGAGATGGCTGGCCACGGCGATCAGGAATTCCGATTCCTGTTTTGGCGGCAGCTTGTCCTGGGCGCTGCGCAGTTGTTGCAGACGCTCTTTTAGAGCCGGGTCTGCTTCATCCAGAAATTGCAGGAAGGCGGCATCTACCCGCAGCAGGCCATCGCGGCGATAGAGGTCCTCGAAACATAAATCGAACTGGAGCTTCAATTGCGGAAGGTCGGCACTGATATTCATGCGGCTTTGGTCAGGGAAACAGCTCGGACAAAGCCGTGGATTATAACGCCCCATGCTCGATATCTTATGCAAGCTGGGACTAAGGAAATAACGCAGTCAGGCTTTTGCAGGTAATTCCGCCAGCGCTTCGGCAACTTTGCCGATCAAGGCGGGACCGCCATACACCAGCCCGCTATAGATCTGCACCAGGCTCGCGCCAGCCGCCATTTTTTCGCGTGCGTCCGATGCCGACAGGATGCCGCCGACGGCGATGATCGGAAGCCGGCCCGCAAGGGCCACGGCCAATTGCTTGACGACTAGCGTGGAGCGCGCCGTCAGCGGTGCACCGCTTAATCCGCCCGCCTGATCCGCATCCCGCAGGCCTGCGACGCCGTGCCGGTCGATCGTCGTGTTGGTGGCAATGACCGCGTCAATGCCATGTTCCAGGAATAACGCTGCCATGCCGGCGATATCGGCCGCGGTCAGGTCGGGCGCGATCTTGACGGCCAGCGCAACGCGTTTGCCGTGCTGGTCGGCCAGTTTGCGGCGTTCCCCGGCGAGTGCGGCCAGCAGGCGGTCGAGTTCTCCTGCCTGTTGCAATTGGCGCAGATTGGCCGTATTTGGCGAAGAAATGTTGACCGTAATGTAGCTCGCCGTCGCATAGACCCTGCGCATGCAATACAGGTAGTCGTCCGCCGCGCGTTCGATGGGCGTATCGAAGTTCTTGCCGATGTTGATGCCGAGGATGCCGCGATAGCGCGCTCCCGATACGTTCATCACCAGGCGTTCCACGCCGTCGTTGTTGAAGCCCATGCGGTTGATGATCGCGTTTGCCTTCGCAAGCCGGAACATGCGCGGGCGCGGATTGCCGGGCTGCGGCCGCGGCGTGACGGTGCCAATTTCGATAAAGCCGAATCCGAGCGCGCCAAGCGCATCGATATGGTCGCCGTTCTTGTCCAGTCCGGCGGCAAGCCCCACCGGATTGGGGAATTCCAGGCCCATGACCGTGCGCGGCGAAGACGCGGGCCGGCCGGAGACCATTCCGGTCAACCCGGCGCGATGCGCAAGATCGAGTGCGTGCAATGTGGCGCGGTGCGCGTGTTCCGGGTCAAGCTTGAACAGGAAGGGTCGGACGAGGCGATAAAGCATTCAGGGTCGCGTGCCAGGGCGCGCCGTTGCGGGAACCGCGATGCGAAACGTCAAACCGCCTCGGGAGGCGAGGCGTCGCGGGCTAGTCGCCGCCACTGCCCGTCGATCAGGCCTTCCAGCGGCTGGAAGTTGACCTTGTAGGCCATTTTGCGGCTCTGCGCGATCCAGTAACCGAGATAGAGGTAGGGCAGGCCCAGCCGCCGGCACAGCTCGATCTGCCAGACGACGTTGAAAGTGCCGAGGCTGGCGCCGGCGACCTCAGGCTCGAAAAACGTATAGACCGATGACAGGCCATCTTCGAGCCGGTCGACGATGCTGACCATGCGCAGCCTGCCCTCCTCGCGGAACTCGACCAGGCTTGAGCGCACATTGCTTTGCAGGAGGAAATGCCGGTATTGCTCGCGGCTGTCGTGGTCCATGCCGCCGCCGCTGTGGCGATGCGATTGGTAGCGCAGGTATAACGCGTAGTGCTCGGGGTGGTACTTGAGTTCGAGCATGCGTGCCTCCAGCCGGTCATGGCGCGCATGGGCGCGGCGCTGCGAACGGTTGGCGACAAAGTCCGCGGTGACGATGCGCACCGGCACGCAGGCGCGGCAATGATCGCAGTAGGGACGGTAGGTAAAGGCGCCGCTGCGGCGGAAGCCGACCTTGACGAGCTCGCTGTAGACCTGGCTGTCGATGGCATGGCTCGGCGTCGCGACCTGCGAGCGCGCAAGCTTGTCGGGCAGGTAGCTGCACGGGTAGGGCGCAGTCGCGTAGAACTGCAATACCGAGAAGGGCAGGTCGTTGAGCTGAGTCATCGCCGGTTTGTTTATCGCACTGGCGCCAGGTGCCAGGGTGCCGGAACCGGTGGATAGTGTATCAATTCCCGCAGCCGGCGCGTGAAATCGCTACGCGCTATTTCGCGCGCCCCGAACGAGGCAAGGTGGCCCGTATTCATCTGGCAGTCCACCAGACCGAAACCCCAGCGCTCGAGCTGGCGCACCAGCGTGACCAGCGCGACCTTGGAGGCGTCGGTGGCGCGCATGAACATGGATTCGCCAAAGAAAGCGCGCCCCAGGGCCATACCGTACAGGCCGCCGACCAGTTCGCCGTCCAGCCAGGTTTCCACGCTGTGCGCGATCCCCGCCCGGTGCAATGCGCAGTAGGCTTCGACCATGGGCGCAGTGATCCAGGTGCCGGCCTGATCCCGCCGTGGCATGCGGCAATTCTGCATTACGTCACGAAAAACGGTGTCGGCGCGGACTTCGAAGCGGGTAGTGCGCAGGGTCTTGGCCAGCGACCGTGAAACTTTCAGCTCGTCAGGGAACAGCACCATGCGCGGGTCGGGACTCCACCAGAGTATCGGCTGGCCTTCGTTGAACCAGGGGAAAATGCCGTTGCCGTAGGCTTCGACCAGCCGTGCCGCCGAAAGGTCACCGCCCGCGGCAAGCAGGCCATTGGGCTCCGCGGCGGCTTGTTCGACCGGCGGGAAACGATCGTCCTCCCCGAGCCAGGGAATCAACTGAGGTTCGGTGGCCGGCCGCGGCTCGCGAAGCTCAGAAGAACTTGTCCAGATTCTTGCTGATCAGGCCGCAGGCCACGCGCGCGCCGGAATTCCCGGCCGGCTGGGACTTCAGATCATCTGTGCCGGCATGCACGATCACCGCACGGCCGGTGACGCTGTTGGGCTCGGTGCCTAGCGAAATGCCGCCGACTTCGACCGACATCTGCGCGTACCCGTTTGCATCGGCTTTCAGGTTGCCAAGATCGCCGCCATGGCGCGTTGTGCCGGCGGGGCCGCCGTGCAGGGATGAGGAAGGATTGAAATGGCCGCCGGCGCTGGAACCATCCGCCGCGCTGCAATTGCCCTTCTCGTGGATATGGATGCCATTTGTGCCATTGGGCTTGAGGCCGTTAATCTTGGCTTCGACCAGCACCATGTCGCCCTTCTGGGTGAAGTTGACGGTGCCGCTGACCGAATTGCCCTTGGTTGGGGCCAGAATCGCGGTTGCGGACTGTTTCTTGCTGAAGATATTGCTGTTGCCGCTGCAAGCCGCCAGCAATGCACAGCCAACGATCAAAATCCAGACGGATTTCATTGCGTTCTCCCGAGTGATGCCGAGGCGCGGTGCGCCGAAAACAGGGCGATTTTTAGCACTCGCCTTCCGAGGTGTCAAATCGATACCGGGCGCAAGCATCGTTGGCCGCACAGCGCAGTACCGTAAAATCCAGCCGCCAAAGGCAAACACGGATGATTTCAGCCAGATGACCTCCACTTCGACACTGAGTCGCCCGCACGGCCCCGACTCGCCTTCGGAGTGGGTCGCCCGCTGGGCACACTCTATTGCGCCACACGGCGCGGTGCTCGATCTTGCCTGTGGCAGTGGCCGCCACAGCCGCTTTCTCGCCGGACTGGGTTTCCAGGTTTGCGCCGTCGATCGCGACCCGCGAGCGCTTGATGCCCTGGGCGGAGTAACGGGCGTTACAGTGCGGCACGCCGACCTGGAAAACGGCGCCTGGCCGCTCGGCGGTTTGCAATTCGACGGCATCGTCGTCACCAACTATCTGCACCGGCCACTGTTTCCCCGCATTCTCGACGCCCTGGCACCTGACGGCGTGCTCATCTACGAAACCTTCGCCGCCGGCAATGAACGCTTTGGGAAGCCGTCGAATCCGGATTTCCTGCTGCAGCCGGGCGAACTGCTTGACGTTGTTCGCGGCGGCCTGCGTGTAGTCGCATTCGAAGAGCTGGAAGTTGCGCCGCCAAGACCGGCATGCATTCAACGCATCTGTGCCTGCGCCTTGCCCGCGCGAGTGTGATGCGCATGCGACAGGAGGAATCGGTTAAAATCCGGCTTTCTTGTTGAGGAAAGCCGCCATGCTAAAGGGCAGCCTCGTCGCCATCGTCACGCCCATGTTCGAGGACGGCAGTCTGGATCTGCCAAGATTGCGTGCCTTGATCGACTTTCACATCTATGAAGGCACCAACGGGATCGTCATCGTCGGCACCACCGGCGAATCGCCGACCGTGGATTTCGAAGAGCATTGCCTGCTGATCCGCACTGCAGTCGAACATGCGGCCGGACGCGTGCCTGTCATCGCAGGCACCGGCGCGAATTCCACCCGCGAGGCGATTGAACTGTCCGCGTACGCCAAGCAGGCCGGCGCCGACATGGGCCTGTCGGTCGTGCCTTACTACAACAAGCCGACTCAAGAGGGCCTGTACCGCCATTTCCGCGCCATCGCCGAGGCTGTGGATATGCCGCAGATCCTGTACAACGTGCCTGGGCGCACGGTTGCCGACATGCACAACGACACGGCAATACGGCTCGCACAGGTGCCCAACATCGTCGGTATCAAGGATGCCACCGGCAACATGGAGCGCGGAGCGGAACTGCTGCGCCGGGCGCCGAAGAATTTCGCCGTCTACAGCGGCGACGACGGCACCGGACTGGCGCTGCTGATGCTGGGCGCGCACGGCGTGATTTCAGTCACCGCCAATGTCGCGCCGCGCCTGATGCAGGAATTGTGTGCCGCGGTTTTTGGCGGGGATTTTGCCAGGGCAAGGGCGCACAACAACAAGCTGCTCGGGCTGCATCGCCACCTGTTCGTCGAGGCCAACCCGATACCGGTCAAGTGGGTGCTGCAGCAGATGGGCCTGATGGAAGGAGGCATCCGGCTTCCGCTGACGCCGCTGTCGTCTTCTTTCCATGATCTGCTGCGAGGCGCGATGGAGCAGGCCGACATCAAGACCGCCGTTTCGATGTCCGCAATGGCCAAGTGAACCCGTTGCGACCATGATGGTCGTAGCCTAGATTGGAAGATTCCCACGCATGAATTCATCGCAGTTACTCGCCGCCGCAATGACGGCGGCGCTCGCACTTGCCGGTTGCTCGGGTACCTTGCTCGAAGGCAAGAAGATCGACTACAAATCGGCGGGCAACGTCAAACCGCTCGATGTCCCGAAAGACCTGTCGACGCCGCCGACCAGCGATCGCTACAACATTCCGGAAGCGAGTTCGGGGTCGGCAACGGCTTCCGAGTATGCCGCCGAGGGGCAAGGAAAGGGTTCCAGCGCAACACCGGGTCCGACATCCGTGCTGCCGCAGCAGGACAAGATCCGTTTTGAACGCGCCGGCAGCCAACGCTGGCTGGTGGTCGATGCGGAGCCCGAGGCGTTGTGGCCTGTCATCAAGGAATTCTGGCAGGATAACGGTTTCCTGATCGATATCGAGTCGCAGCAGACCGGAGTCATGGAAACCGACTGGGCGGAGAATCGCGCCAAGATTCCGACCAGTGTCATACGCAATTTGCTGACCAGGTTCCTGGACAGCGCCTATTCCTACCCGGAACGCGACAAATTCCGCACGCGTCTGGAGCGTAGCCCGAATCCCGGTTCGACAGAGGTCTACATCAGCCATCGGGGCATGGCGGAGATCAATATCTCCAAAGACCGCTACACGGAGAAAACCGTCTGGCAGGTCAGGCCCGTCGAGCCGGATCTCGAGGCGGCAATGCTGTCGCGGCTGGCGATCCGTCTGGGCGCGCGCGACGAACAGATGCAGGCCCAGGCGAAGGCACCGGAACAACCGAAAGCGACCATTTCCAAAAACGGCGAACGGCCGGAAGCGCTGTTGCTGGTGGACAGCTTCGATCGTGCCTGGCGGCGTGTCGGCCTTGCACTGGACCGCGTCGGGTTTACCGTCGAGGATCGCGACCGCTCGAAAGGGCTGTATTACGTACGCTATGTCGATGCCGACGCGGCAGACAAGGCGGAGAAGGGGTTCTGGTCGAATCTGGCGTTCTGGAGCAGCGAAAAAGCGAAGAAAGACGAGCAGTATCGCATCAGTGTGGCCGGTGCGACCCAGGGCACCGAGGTCAAGGTGCTCGATGGCAAAGGCGTGAAATCCAGTTCGCCGACGGCAGGACGCATCCTCTCGCTGTTGCAACAGGAGTTGAAATAGCCATCGATCCGCTGCGGACGAGATCCGGATCCTGAAATGCGATTCGCGTCTCTCGGCAGCGGCAGCCAGGGTAATTCGCTTGTCGTCGAAGCGGGCAGTACGCGCGTGCTGCTCGATTGCGGCTTCGGCCTGGCCGCCACCGTGGCCAGGCTCGCCCGCCTTGGGCTCGTTCCTGAAGACATCGGCGCCATCGTCGTGACCCATGAGCACGAGGATCACATCGGCGGTGTAGCCCGCCTGGCTCGCCGCCACGGCATCCCGGTATGGCTTACACCCGGAACGCTTTCCGGTTTCGAGGCGTTGTTCGCCGGCGTGGCCGACGTCAGGATGATCCACAACTACGAAGTCTTTGCGGTTGGCGACGTGCAGATCGAGCCGTTCCCGGTGCCGCACGATGCCCGTGAACCGGCGCAATTCGTTTTCGGCGACGGGGCGAGCCGGCTCGGCGTGCTCACCGATGTGGGTTGTTCCACCAGGCATATCGAATCGACGCTGAGCGGCTGCGACGCTCTGGTCCTGGAATGCAACCACGACGCGGAAATGTTGCGCACCAGCAGCTATCCGCAAAGATTGCGCGAGCGCATAGCAGGCCGCTTCGGCCACCTCGACAACAGTGCCGCCGCCAAATTGTTGAGAAGCCTGGACAATAGCAGGCTCAAGCATCTGGTCGCGGCGCACCTGAGTCAGGAAAACAATCATCCCGACCTGGCGCGCGCCGCGCTGTCGGCGGTGATGAATTGCGCGCCGGAATGGATTGGAATCGCGGACCAGGACGAGGGCTTAGCCTGGCGCGAAATTATCTAGCAGTTGGAGGTCCGCGAAAAGAAAAAGCCGGTCGAAGACCGGCTTTTTTTATCGCCAGACCCGAAATTACTTTTTCTCTTCGGGCTTTTTGTCCGTCGCTGCAGGAGCGGCCGGTGTCGGGGCCGCGGCATCGGCGGGCTTGGCCGTGTCGGCGGCAGCGGGTGCCGGTACAGCGGCGGGTGCGGGGGTCGGTGCAGCAGGCGCGGGGGCTTGTTCCTTCTTGCCGCACGCAGTCAATGCAATGGCGAGGAGGGCTGAAACGAGAAGCGTACGATTCATTGTTTGTTGGTCCTGGATGATGGTGACAGAGGATTGGATCGCGGAGAAAAATTACGGCGCCCCGAAATCCGGCGCGGATTCTAGCAGAATCCGCCACCGCCGCTACAAAATGTAACGGTGAAATAAATACGGGCGGTCAAAGTCCCAGCGTCGTCGCCGAGACCGCCGGCGATGAGGCCTCCCAAATTTCCGAAAAACGTTCGATGAACGTGTGCGTTTCGATCGGGTCGTCGATGCCCGACAGGCCCCTCATTTCGTCGAAGTGGAAGCGGTGCACGAAGCAGCGATCATCGACGATGACGAAAGGATCGTAGACTAGTTTGGCCGAAGGATGGGTTTCGTTGATGCTGATCGCGTGCCCGTAGCTGCGCAGGAGATTGAATATGCGCGGGCAGTTGCGATCCATGGTCCCGGTATCATGAACCACGATCTGCAGGGTGTTGCGACGGCTCGCGAGCAGGAACCGGCGCAGCAGCTCGATGCGGGGTGGGGAGTTGTATTCCCTGCCCAGCGCGTTATCGAATAGGCGGATCTTGTTCGAGGCCTTCTGCAGGACCGTATCGATTGCCGTTTCGTATTCGGCATTGCCGAAGATCTGCGTGTGCTGCGGATTGAGTTCGTCTGCCATTGGCGTCAGCTTGCCAGACCAGGTCCGGACAAATAAATATAACCGGCGCGATACCAGCGGTAAAGCAGGTCGGCGGCCGGCCCGTTCGGCTGAATGAGCCGCCCAGGCAGCCGGCGCGCGTTGGCGAGCCGGTGCAGCGGCGGTGCCGTCGCCTTGTCAATTTTATGCGCCTCGCCGTTGATGAAAAGCTTGGCGCCGCCATAGAGCATCAGCGAGGCCAAGGCAAGTTCCACGCCTCGGCGCCTGGCCGCGCCCGAGAATGCCATTGCGGAGAGCGGTCTGCGCGGCGGTGCAAACACAACCTGCGGCTTGGGTTCGGTCAGGTAGCTGCCCAGAAATTCGGTCACGTCACGTTGTGTCCAGTTTATTTCGCCGACGATGCGTTCAACCTTGGCGACCATGTCCGCGCCGAGCAGGGCCGGACGGGATTGCGCGGGTAATTCCGGATCGGCATAGCGACCGCTTTCGGCCAGCCTTTCCTCCAGAAAAATCAGGAACTGGGACATCAATTCCCGGTGCGACGGTGCACGAAATCCGATCGAATAGGTGTAGCAAGCGTCCAGCGCAACGCCGTCGTGTGCAAAAGCGGGCGGCAGGTACAGCATGTCGCCCGCGTGCATAAGGCATTGTCCGTCGGGCGAGAAGCGCTTGAGGATTTTCAGCGGCGCATTTTCCAGCAAGGTCAGGTCGCGTTGCCGGCCTACTCGCCAGCGCCGCTGGCCCGGACCTTGCACGAGGAACACGTCGTAGGAATCGAAATGCGCACCGACGCCGCCCCCGGCAGGGGCGTAACTGAGCATCAGATCATCGAGCCGGCTGTAGGGGATGAAATTGAAATTCGACAACAACTGTCGTGCCGCGGGCAGCCTTTGCTCAAGGCCCTGCACCAGAAGCGTCCAGTTGCGCCGCGGCAGCCGGGAAAACCGCTTGCGCTCGAAGGGGCCGTGTTCGACGCTCCAGCGCCCATCGTTGCGCACGACCAGCCGCGATTCGCAGTCGTCGCGCGCGGCCAATTCGATCATGCCGTCGAAATCCAGTATGCCGTCGAAACCGGGCAGCGCACCGCGCACGAGCAGCGGTTGCTTTTGCCAGTGTCGCCGCAGAAATGCCGGGGCGCTCAGGCCGCCGAGGAGTCGCTTTTTCACGACGGTCATTTTATCTTTATCGCCGCGAATCCGGGAAGGCGCGACAATCGCGCATTTGAAATCGGTTAGAATTCGCGCTGAATTCGATCGGAGTTGATCATGCTGAAAGTAGGTCAATCTGCACCCACCTTCGATTTGCCCGATGGCGACATGAATCTGGTGAGTTTGAACGGCTATCGCGGCGTCAACAACGTCGTGCTGTATTTCTATCCCAAGGACGATACGCCGTGCTGCACGCTGGAGGCTATCGATTTCAGCGATCTCCAGGACGAATTCCTCGATCTCGACACCGTGGTGCTGGGTGTGAGCATGGACGATTGCATGAGCCATGGCGCTTTCCGCGACAAGCATGGACTTGCAGTGCAGCTGCTGGCAGATGCGGAAGGGGAAGTCTGCGAGCAGTACGGTGTATTGCAGGACAGGGAACTGGAAGGTAATGCGAGGAAGCGGTGCATCGTGCGTTCGACTTTCGTCATCGACAAGAGCGGAACGGTGCGAAATGTCCTCTACAAGGTCAACGCGCGCGGACACGCGTCCAATGTTTTAAACCTGGTCAAGGAGTTGAAGTGAGCATGCAGATCGGCAAGGATACGGTAGTGTCTCTGAACTATGAGCTGTCGGACACCAGCGGCAAGGTAATCGAAAAAACAAAGGCGCCCATCACCTATCTGCACGGCGGATACGATGGCATTTTCCCTTTGGTGGAAACCGCCCTGCAGGGCAAAGGCGTAGGCGACAAATGCAAGGTGACGCTCGAGCCGGACGACGCCTTCGGGGAATACGAGGCAGACATAGTGCGCGCCGAGCCGAAGAATCTGTTCCCGGAAAATATTTCGGTCGGCATGCAATTCGAAGGCGCCACAGAAGGCTCCGACGACTACACCCTCTACACGGTCAAGGAAATCAAGGGTGAGGATGTCGTTGTCGACGGCAACCATCCCCTGGCGGGACAGAAGCTGGTGTTTTCGGGCATCGTGACGGGAGTGCGGGCTGCCACGCACGAGGAACTCCATCACGGCCACGTGCACGGTCCGGAAGGACATCACCATTGAGCGTTTGCCGGCGCGCTGCGCCGGCGGCGTTCCTGCGTTTCAGCCGTCGCGTTTGCCGGTGAGGATGCGTATCATCGGTTCGTAGGCGCTCTCGCGGGAGAAGCGCCAGCTCGCGACCAGCAGCGCGGCAACGGTAAAGCCCGCGAGCACGGCAATGTCAGTAGAGGCCGCGAAATCCGCTCCCATCCCTGAAGGAAGCACGCCGAGCACGGCGTGCTTGAGCAGATCCACGCCGTAGGTATAGGGATTGGCCAGGGCCACCGCCTTGAGCGCAGCGGGCAGCCGGCTGACCGGATACAACGATCCGGAGAGGAAAAATACCGGAAAGATCACGAAATTCATGATGGCCGCGAAATTATCCAGCGTGCGGGTGAACGCGGCGACCAGCATGCCGATGCCGGCGCACGCTGCCGAAGTGGCCAGCAAGGCCAGCGCGAGCAGGCCGAAGCGCATGTGCGCATCCAGATAGCCGAGTAAGGCGAGCAGAACCAGCAGCAACAAGGCTTGCAGGAGTGCGGCCAGCGTGGCCGCCAGCATCTTGGCGACGACGATCCAGTAGTGGGGGAAGGGCGCCATGATCAGCATGCGCATCACGCCGGATTCTTTGTCGTACACCATTGTAAGGGCCGCGAGCATGGCACCAAACAGCATCGTCATGCCCAGTACGCCCGGGACAAGGAATTGCTGGTAGCTGACCCCGCCCGCTTGCTGCAGGACCGCGCCGAAACCCGCACCGATCACGAACAGCCAGATCAGCGGACGCACCATTGCGGAGACCAGACGGGTGCGCTGCCGGACCATGCGCACGACCTCACGCTCCAAAACCGCATAGACCGGCCGCCAATGCGCCATCAGGCTTTTCCTTCCGCGACCCACAGGAATACGTCGTTAAGATTCGGCTGTCGCCAGCGCAGTGCGCTGACCTGGATACCGGGTTCGGTTTGCAGGCCGGCCAGGCGGCCGACGTCATCGTGCGCATAACGGAAATGGGCGACATTCCCGTCGCGCAGGGGGTTTCCAAGCGACGGCATCAATCGTCGGGCCAGCGTTTCGACGTCCGGGCTTTCAATTTCGACGATATAACGTCCGAGGCTCGCGATCATTTCGGCTGGTGAGCCGCTCTGCACGAGCTTGCCGTTCTTGATGAAAGCCACGCGGTCGCAACTGTCCGCTTCTTCCAGATAGTGCGTAGTGAGCAGTACGGTCATGCCGGTCTGCGCACGCAGATTCTCGATGAAGCGCCAGATCTTGCGCCGGTTCGGCAGGTCGAGCCCAATCGTCGGTTCGTCGAGGAAGAGAATCTTCGGGTGATGAATGACGCCGCGCACTATATCGAGCGCGCGACGCATGCCACCGGAGAGCGATCCCACGGGCCGGTTGCGTTTATCCTCGAGTCCGAACAACGCGAGGAGTTCCGCGGAGCGTTCCTCGATGACTTTGGCGGGCAGGTCATACAGCAGCCCCGCGAAGCGCAGGTTTTCTGCAATGGACAAGGTACGGTCGAGCGCAGATTCCTGGAACACCAGACCGATCAAGGCGCGCGTCGCTACTGCGTCGCGCACGACGTCGTTGCCGAATATTTTCGCGCTGCCGCTGTTCGGGCGAATCAGCGTGGCCAGCATGTGGATCGTCGAAGTCTTGCCGGAGCCGTTTGGCCCGAGCAGCCCGAAGAACTGCCCTGCGGGAATATCGAGATCGAGGCCGTCGACGGCAAGTACATCGCCGTAACGCTTGACGAGTCCGCTGGCGTTGACGGCCAACTGGATGGCGGGCGCCGGATTCATGGCGCGACAGTTTGAACTAGGCGGGCGTCTTGCTCAAGGCGCGGGAGTTCTTGTCATCCCTGAACAGGATCGGCTTGACTTCGGCTTTGGGCGACACCGGCAACTGCGCCTGGTCGACGACGTCGGTAACCACATGGTGCAGCGGCGACAAGCCGCAGACCGGATCCGTGTTGGTCGCATCGCCGGTCAACATGTAGGCCTGGCAACGGCAGCCGCCGAAGTCCTTGACCTTCTCCGGACAGGAACGGCAGGGCTCCTTCATCCACGAGTCGCCGCGATAGGCATTGAAACCCGGGGAGTCATACCAGATCCAGCCCAGGTCGTGATCGCGCACGTTGGGGAAAGTCAGGCCCGGAAGCTGACGCGCTTCGTGGCAGGGCAAGGCCAGACCGTCGGAAGTGACAGTGAGGAACAGCGCTCCCCACCCGTTCATGCACGCTTTCGGACGTTCCTCGTAGTAGTCGGGAACGACGAAGAAGATCTTCATCTTGTTGCCGACGCGCTCACGGAATTTGTTGGTGACTTCCTCTGCGCGTTTGAGTTGCTCGCGCGTGGGCAGCAACTGGTCCCGGTTGACGTAGGCCCAGCCGTAATACTGCGTGTTCGCCAGTTCCACATACTCGGCGTCCATCTCTTCGGCCATTTCCAGGATCTGCTGCACGTGATCGATGTTGTGGCGGTGCAGGACGCAGTTGAGCACCATCGGGTAGTCGTATTGCTTGATAAGCTTCGCTACTTTCTGCTTCAGCTCGAAAGTTTTCGTGCTTGACAGGAAATCGTTCATTTCACGGGTGGAGTCCTGGAACGAGAGCTGGATGTGGTCTAGCCCTCCCGCCTTGAAGGTGGCGATGCGCTTCTCGCTCAGACCGATGCCGGAAGTGATCAGGTTCGAGTAATAGCCGAGTCTGCGCGCCTCGGCGACCATGATCTCGAGGTCGTCGCGCATCAACGGTTCGCCGCCCGAAAATCCCAACTGGGTGGCGCCGAGTTCGCGGCCCTGCCGCAACACCCGCAGCCAGTCGTCGGTGGTCAGTTCTTCGCCGTAACGCGTGTAGTCGATCGGGTTGTAGCAGAATACGCAGTGCAACGGGCACTTGTACGTGACTTCAGCCAGCAGCCAGAGCGGATTACCCGGCTTGCTTGGGACGGATCCAGCCTTTTTCATGTACATGCTCCAGGAATCCCATGACGTCCCCTTTCAGGTCCGTACCGGGAAATGCGGTTTGCAAATCTTCAATGATGCCGCGTACAGTCAATTTGCCGTCGATGCGCTTCATGATTTCGCCGGAACTGCCGGGCAGTTTTACCATGCCCTCCGGATAGAGCAGGACGAAGCCCTGTTGCGCCGGTTCCCACTGGAAGCGGAAATGACGCTGCAGCTCGAACACTGTATCGTCGGTGAACGGGGTTGTTTCAGACATATTTCGTGGCGCCGATGCCGTAGTTGATCTGCATTGCGTCGAGCATGCTCCACAGCACGTCGAGTTTGAACTGCAGGATGCCCAGCGCACGCTCCTGTTCCGCGCGGGTCTTGAAATACTCGAGCGTGATCTGCAGGCCGTGCTCAACATCGCGGCGCGCTTCCGACAGGCGCTTGCGGAAGTAGGCATAGCCCTCCGCATCGATCCACGGATAATGCTGCGGCCAGTTCTCCAATCGCTTCTGGTGGATCTCCGGCGCGAACAATTCGGTCAGCGAGGAACACGCCGCTTCCTGCCAGGGCGCGCGTCGGGCGAAGTTGACATAGGCATCCACGGCGAAGCGCACGCCGGGTAAAACATATCTCAGTGAAGTGACATCATCGCGTTTCAGGCCGCAGGCTTCGGCCAATCGCAACCACGCCTCGATGCCGCCTTCCTGCCCTTCGATACCGTCGTGGTCGATGATGCGCTGGATCCATTTCCGGCGCTGGTCGCGATCGGGCATGTTGGCGAGCACTGCGGCATCCTTGACCGGAATGCTGATCTGATAATAGAAGCGGTTGTAGACCCAGCCCTGCACCTGCTCCTTCGTGAACTTGCCGCTGTTCATGGCAATGTGGAACGGGTGGTAGATGTGATAGCGCTTGCCCTTGGCACGCAGTTCGGCTTCGAATTCCTGCTTGCTCCACGGCAGATTGTCGGCGGCACCCATATTCTTCTCCGGTCAGAGCTTCACGTCCATGCCGTCGAACGCGACTTCGATACCGGCGCCGGCCAGCTGCCTGCGTTCGTCCGAGTCTTCGTCGAGGATGGGGTTGGTGTTGTTGATGTGGATGAGGATCTTGCGCGACGCCTTCAGCGGCTTAAGCACTTCGATCATGCCGCCGGCGCCCGATTGCGGCAGGTGGCCGATGTCGCGGGCGCGTTTCTTGGAAAGGCCAAGCCCGATCATTTCGTCGTCCGTCCAGAATGTGCCATCGACCATCAGGATATCGGCTTCTTCCAGGAACGGCTTCAGGTGAGGTTCGATTTCCCCCAGGCCTGGGGCGTAGAACAATACCTTGCCGGAGCGCGGGTCGGCGATGCGCATGCCGATGTTGTCACCCTCATGCGGGTTGTCGCGATGCGGAGAATAGGGCGGGGCATTGCTCTTTAGCGGCACCGCGGTGAACTTGAGGTCTTCCGCACCGATGACGGGGAAGCTGTTCCCGCGATCGGTCGGAACCTTGTGCCAGTTGACGCCGCAATAGTGTCCGAGAATCTTGAACAGGGGATTGCCAGTACTCAGGTCTTCGCGGGCCATCTCGGTGCAATAGATTTCCAGCGGGCGTCCCTCACGCAGCATCAGCAAGCCGGTGGTGTGGTCGATTTGCGCATCCATCAACACCACCGAACGGATGGCCGTATCGCGAATGGCGCGTGCGGGTTGCAGTGCCGCAAAACCCTTGTATTGCGCAAGCAGGTCGGGTGAGGCGTTGAACAGGACCCAGTTGACGTCGTCTGCGCTGATCGCGATGGAAGATTGCGTTCGCGGCGTGGCGCGCAGCCTGCCTTTGCGAACGCCGTCGCAGTTGCGGCAATTGCAGTTCCACTGCGGGAAGCCGCCGCCGGCTGCGGCGCCTAATACCCTTATTCTCATGGCGTTGATTCGTTGAAAGCCTTGCAAGAAAGACAAAAGCCCCATGAAGGGGCTTTTGTCCAAGCCCAACGCTGATGAATTAGCGGTTGGCGATGTACATCGTGACTTCGAAGCCGAAACGCATTTCGGTGTACTCAGGCTTGGTCCACATAATTTTTCTCCAAAAGTTTTGGTTGTAAAATCAGCGGGATGTTCCCCGACGCTGCCGAATTACCGGCTCGTTAACTGCTGAGTTGGCCAATGCAACCTTGCCCAGCGAGCCAGCGCTATTCTGGCGCAATATGCCAGCTTCTGGCCCTACGAAAATCACCAAATCTCCATCATGATTTTCATTAGTCTGGGCGTTCAAACTTTACTTACCTCAATGGCTTGCACTACCCTTCGAACATGTCAGACGCCGCCCTCGACAGAGGACTCTATTTCTCTACTTCCATGACCGACTGGTATCGCGAGCGCTCTTTCAGAGTGGCCTTTGCGGTGTCGGTGGTGATTCATGCGGTTCTGATCGCCTTTATACCCGGTTTTCGTTCCGTCCCGATCGAAACGCCAAAGGTGATGGAGGTTGAGATCACGGCGCAAGAAGCGCCGCCGATTCCTCGCGTCCAGGAAAAGCCAGTGGCGCCGCCCAAAGTGGTCGAACCGAGAATAGAGCCGAAGCCTGAATCGGTAGTGCAAAAGCCGCAACCCGAGCCCGTTCCCGAACCAGTCGTGAAACAAGCATTGCCTGAGCCCCCGCCGGTTCCCCGGTCGGAAATCATCCGGGCCGAGCCGCGCGCCGAGCCGAAGCCGGAGTTCGTGGTGCCGAAGCCCGAATTGCGCCCGGAACCCAAGGCCGAGCCCAAACTCGAATCCAGACCCGAGCCGAAGATCGAGCCGCCGCCCGAGCCGCCGCCCCTGGCGCGCGTGGAACCGCGACCTGAGCCACGGCCGACACCAGCAGTCGAACCGCGGCCCGAGCCGCGCATGGAGCCGAGGACCGAAGTCAGGCCGGAAATAAAGCCGGTTCCGCGCGAAACGCCGCCTGTTGTCCAGCCTCGCGTCGAACCGTCTGTTGCTGCGCCAACCGTCGCGCGTCCCGCGCCCGCTCCCGTGGCGGTACAACCTCCGCCCGTCGTCGCGCCGCAGCCCAAAGCGATCGATGAAAGTCGTGAGCGCACCTTGAGGGATCAATATCAGCAGATCATCTCGGCGCGGATCAAGCAGTTCGAAGAATATCCACCGGTTGCGAAGCGGCGTCACTGGGAAGGGACCACCGTGGTTCAATTGCGCCTGAGTCCCGACGGCAAGGTGACGGATATTTCGGTTGTGGAGAAAAGCGGCCATGAAATCCTCGATGAGGCGGCCGTGAACATGATCCG
The DNA here is from genome assembly GCA_043758735.1 of Betaproteobacteria bacterium. GTDB lineage: Bacteria > Pseudomonadota > Gammaproteobacteria > Burkholderiales > JACQAP01 > JACQAP01. The sequence goes on along the minus strand of JAYVMZ010000346.1, from coordinate 13,518 downwards.
CAAGGCATCGCCATTGCCGGCCCCGCCGGAAGGTTTGCGCGGGCGGGATCAAACCGTCCTCGTTCCGATCAAGTTCAAACTCGAATCCTGAGCGTTCAAATTTCCCGGCCATGGCCGCAGACCAGAATCAGGCCGACGGCGCTGCTTTATATCCGCAGCTGGAGCCCAATCGCCGCGACTGGCTTGAGGTGGGCGGCGGATATCGGGTTTATTTCGAGGAGAGCGGAAATCCCAAAGGGTTTCCGGTGCTTTTCGTGCATGGCGGACCGGGCAGCCAGTCGCGTCCCGCGCACCGCCGATTTTTCGATCCTGAATTTTTCCGCATCATCCTGTTCGATCAGCGCGGTTGTGGCCAGAGCACACCACGTGGCTCCCTGGCCGACAATACGACGGCGCATCTGATTGCCGACATGGACGCGTTGCGCCGCCACCTTGGCGTGGAGCACTGGCTGCTGTTTGGCGGTTCGTGGGGCAGCACGCTATCGATTGCCTATGCCGTGGTCCACTCGGATCGGGTTGCCGGCATGATATTGCGCGGCGTATTCCTCGGCAGTCGCACGGAAGTGGACTGGTTCCTGTCCGGCGTGCGCAACATTATTCCCGAGGCGTGGGCGGAGTTTGCCGGCGGTGCGGACCAGCCCCTTGTGCAGCATTACCGCAGTCTTATCGACAATCCGGCGGAAGGAATCGCCGCTGCAGCCGCCAGGCGCTGGAATGACTACGAGGCGAGGGTCATGGATCCTGCCAATCCGTCGGTGTCGGCAGGGGTGGCTTCCGTTCCGGAAGTTCTGGCAAGCGTGAAAGTCCAGTTGCACTATCTCGCCAACGACTTCTTTCTGCGCCCGGAGGAATTGCTCGATAATCTCTGGAGAATAACGAACCTGCCCGTGATCATCGTGCAAGGAAGAATGGACCTGGTCTGTCCCCCCTTGACCGCATTCGCCGTGGCGCGCGGCATCGGCAACGTGGATTTGTGCATGGTCGCAGACGGCGGCCATTCGGCTTTGCAGCCGCAAATGGCGGCACAATTGTGTGCGGCGACGCGGCGCATTCAAACCCGCATCAGGCGCTGACGCGATGCGCAACCTGAGCTTGCGCTTTCGCATCAACCTGGTCATCACGCTTGTGATCGTGGCCTTCGTCATTGCAACCGGCCATCTGCTCGTCGAAGAAATCCGGCGATCCATCCGCGAGGAAATGGAGGCGGGAACACGGATCACCGCGCAATTGCTCGAAACGGTCATTGCGAACACCCGCCCCAATATTCAGGACGCGCCCCACAATCAGGTCTTGTTGTCCTTCCTGCAACGCGTGGGCCGGGTCAGGGCAAACGAAATCCGGCTTTACGATGAAAACGAAAAGCTCCTTTACACTTCTCCGCCGCCCGTCTACAAGCGCGGCCGCTGGGCGCCGCACTGGTTTACCGAACTTGTTCGTCCCAGGTTGAGCGACTTCCGCTTGAACCTTTCCAACGGAAGCGTGGTGATCACGTCCGACCCGTCGCGTTCCGTGCTGGATGCGTGGGATGACCTCAAGCAGTTTTTTTGGCTGATTCTCGGATTCTTCTTGCTCGTGAATGTCATCGTATTCTGGCTGCTTGGGCGGTCCCTTCGGCCTGTCGGAAAAATCCTCGGGGGATTGTCCCTGATGGAAAAGGGGCGGTTTGAGACGCGGTTGCCGCTGTTCGGTTCGCCCGAATTCGATTCCATCGGTCAGGTTTTCAACCGCATGGCGCAAACCCTGGAAGAGAGCCTCGCCGAAAACCGGCGGCTGGCGCTGGTGGCGACGCAATCGAGCGATGCGATCATCATTCACGACCTCGAGGGCCGGATTTCCTTCTGGAATCCTGCTGCAGAACGGATGTTCGGCTATCGGGTGGAGGATATCGTCGGGCGTTCTGCCACGTTGTTGACTGCGCCCGATCGGCAGGGCGAATTGCAGGAAAATCTTGATACGGTGAAGCGACGCGTCCTGATCGAGATGATAGAAACCCAACGCGTTAGCAAAGACGGGCGGGTGGTCGACGTCGCCCTCTCCGCGGCACCACTGGTCGATCCCGTAAGTGATGAGGTGATCGGTGAAATCTGCAGCATGCGCGACATCACGGAGCACAAGCTCGCGCAGCAGGCCGAACTCGAGCTGGAGCAGAACCGCCAACTGACGCACGCGATCCAAAGCAGGCTGGAAGAAGAACGCCGCAGTATCGCGCGCGAACTTCACGATGAACTCGGGCAATGCGTTACGGCGATCAAGACCATCGGCACGGCGATAGCCAATCGCACGCAGGAGAGTTCGCCCGACGTCCATGCCAACGCACTGACAATCGTGTCCGTCGCTTCGCACATCTACGATGTCGTGCACGGTATCATTCGCCAACTCCGGCCGACCGCGCTCGATCATCTGGGGTTGAGTGAAACACTGAAGGATTTCGTCTCGGCCTGGCGGGACAGGCATCCGGAAATCGTGTGCGAGCTGCAACTGGACGGTGCAATCGAGGGAATGGGAGAGACCATCAACATTACCGTGTATCGCATCGTCCAGGAGTGCCTGACCAACGTCGCTCGCCACGCGGCCGCGACGCGTTCGGATATTCACGTGACGAGGATCAATGATTCCCGGCTCCGGGACGTTGTGAAAGTGGCCGTGCACGACAACGGCAAAGGATTTGCGCAGCAGCGCGAACGGGAGGCCACCCGCTTCGGTCTCATCGGCATGCGCGAACGCGTGCAGGCTCTCAACGGTGAATTCAACATCGACAGCCGCCCGGGGGAGGGCGTAACGGTAACCGCGGTCATCCCTGTCCGGATCCCCGGGTCCGGTTATCCTGGCGCCGCAACCGGCTAGCAGAAGGAATCAAATTGGAGAGAAAATTGGCAATCGGGAACATCAGCGTGATGCTTGTCGACGATCACGCCGTCGTGCGCATGGGCTTTCGATTGCTTCTGGAGGGGTCGTCGGACATCCGAGTGGTCGCCGAGGCCGACAGCGGGGAAGAGGCCTGTCGCAAATATCCCGAAGTCAGGCCGGACGTTGTGGTCATGGACATTTCCATGCCCGGAATCGGGGGCATCGAGGCGATCGATCGCATCCTGGCGCGCGAGCCCACGGCCCGCATCCTGGTCCTGTCCGCACACGAGGATGCGATGCACGCGCGCAGGGTGCTGAAGGCGGGCGCCGCGGGCTATCTCACCAAGCGCAGTGCGGCGGAAGCCCTCATGCAGGCAATCCGACAGGTGCGCCAGGGCAAGACATTTCTCGAGCCGGAAATTGCGCAGCAGCTTGCCATGCACCAGCTCAATGGTGAGCGCAATCCACTCGACATGCTGAGCGAAAAGGAATTCAAGGTCTTTCTTTCCCTGGCCAAGGGCCAGTCGGTTGTTGATATCGCGGGAGTCATGTCGCTTAGCCCGCGCACCATCGGTACCCACCTCTACAACATCAAACAGAAGCTGGGTGCTTCGAATTCCGCTGAACTGGCCATCATCGCCATTCGCGCCGGACTCATAGAACCCTGATTAATCGGAAATTATTCAGATTTTCGGGGTTACCCCAAATCTAATGAAAATCATGAGTCGGATTTCAGGGTTTTCCTGTGGGGATGGTGGAGGGGTTCACCCAGAATGCGTCTCACGGTCGTGATGAACGGCCCCGATGCCCGAAAGTAGATTCAACTCTCTATACTCTCTAAGGAGCTTTACCATGTGGACGAAACCCGAATACACCGAAATGCGCTTTGGCTTTGAAGTCACGATGTACGTGTTCAATCGCTAATTAGCACGGCGCGATCCAAAGGGCTGCTTTCGAGCAGCCCTTTTTTATTTCTTGCGGTACCCTATCGGCGTTCGCGGAACACAATATAAAATCAAAAAAAGAATCAGAACAACATCAGGGGGAGGCCGCAAAATGCGCGCTGTTTCATTCGAACTGGCACTAAACCAGTCTGCCTCGCCGTATTTATTCTGGGTTCGGGTATTTCTGTGGCGCAAGAAGACGCAGTGCGCCTTGCGCCGATTGTGGTAACGCCGACAGGTGTGGAACAGTCGAGCTTCGACTTGCCAACCGCAATCAATTCGATCGACAAGGTAACAATCCAGGAACAACGGCAGGGCGTCAATATTTCGGAGGCGCTGGTTCGCGTGCCGGGAACCGTAGTGCAGAACCGTGAGACCTTTTCCCAAGAGCAGCAGATCATTGTGCGGGGATTTGGCGCGCGCGCCGGTTTTGGCGTACGCGGCGTCAAGCTTCTGGCTGATGGCATTCCCGCAAGTACGCCCGACGGCCAGGGGGGCACAGGCCTATTTGACCTGGAGTCGGCAAAAAGCATAATAGAGGTATTGCGCGGTCTGTTTTCAGCACTTTACGGCAACCACTCTGGCGGAGTCGTGCAGGTATTCACCGAAAACGGACCAGATCGTCCCACCATCACGCCTTACTATTCCTTCGGCAGTGATGAGACGTGGAGGGCTGGCCTGAAATTCGGCGGGCAGCTCGGCGACCTGAACTACATTGCCAATGCCTCGCATTTCGAGACCGACGGCTATCGCGACCACAGCTCCGCAATCAAGGACCAGTTCAATTCCAAGTTCAAGGTCAAGCTAAGCGCTTCGACGTCGCTTACGTTCATCATCAATTACATCAACCAGCCCGACAACGAAGACCCGCTCGGACTGAATGCGACCCAGGTACAACAGAACAGGAAGCAGGCGATCCCGGCGGCTTATCAGTTCGATACCGGCCGTAGTCTCGGCAACGTTCAGACGGGGGGCGGTCGAAGTCAGCAATTCGATTGCCTTCATCAACACTGAAACCAACGAGACGGTCTACGCAATCGATGTGGCCAAGCAACAGGTAAAAGCGGTCATACCGGGAGGTCTATTTTCCAATGGAGTGACGGTACATCCCGATGGGTCGCGCGTGTTCATTTCGAATGGCAAGGACGGAACAGTCTCGATGATCGATACGTCGACCAATACGAAGATCAAGGATATTCCCGTGGGCAAACGGCCCTGGGGGGTTGTGATCCGATAGCGCTTGCCTAACATGGAGCGACAGGTAGTTTGGGTTGGTTGTTGACGGGGAGGAGTGGCCTTGGATATGAATAGCAGCGGCAGTTCGCGCTACACGACGGCAGCCATCGTTTTTCACTGGATCATCGCGATCCTGGTTCTGACGATGATCGGACTGGGGCTGTATATGACGGACGTTCCCAAGGGGAACCCCGATCGCGCCTTTTTCTTCAACCTGCATAAATCGATCGGCGTCACCACCGCGCTGCTGGTCATCGCGAGGCTGTGGTGGCGGGCAAAAAATCCGCCGCCTGTGCTTCCATCGTCGATGCCTGACTGGGAAGTCCAGGCCTCCAGGATCAGCCACGCGCTGCTTTACATGTGCATCATCGTGATGCCATTGTCCGGGTTTGCCGCCACGCAGTTCACCAAGTACGGTGTGAAATATTTCGGATTGTTCAAGATTCCGCCCATGGGATCGGAGGACAAGGTCGTCTATGACCTGCTGCAAGGTGTGCACGGCGTGACCGCAACGCTGTTGATTGTCCTGGTTGTGATTCACATCCTGGCGGCGTTCAAGCACCTGTTGATCAATCGCGATAAGGTTTTCCAGCGCATGCTGCCTGGAAAATAATGTAGAAAATCTGTAGAGCGGCCCTCTGTATTCGGGAGGCTTTTTTTGCGTACGGCGTGAAGGCCCGAAGTCAAACAGTGTGGAGGTGGCAGGATAAAGCTTCGTCGTGCAGGCATAATCAGCCTTCTACGTGTAAAGCCGAATACAGAAAAATTTTCTGAAACCACCCAAATAAATCGTAAAAGCGGGAGCTTTTTCGCATAAGTCCTAATTACAATGCTAGTCTGCAGCGGGGCCCGCCCTAGCCACACATTAGCGGGGCCAATGAGAGCCGGGTATGGGGGATACATCCCGCCCTGCCTCGGGCGCGACGTACGACAGAAGAAGAGACGACGCCCGATCTGCGTATCCCACAACTCTTGTAGCCGTGAGGAGCGGCGAGAACATGAGTTCAGAGCACGGTAAGGCGCCCCTCGCACGCCGCGACTTCATTGCCGTGGGCGCGACATCCCTTCGCTGGCTGGCAGCGGCCAACGCCAAGGTAGCCGCGGCAGCAAGCCCCTACGATTCGCCGGCGCAATCCGATCCGCGTAGTGCGGTGAACGCCCTCGTTTTCGATGTATTCGGCACGGTCGTGGACTGGCGTGGTTCCATCATCCGAGAGGGGGAACTGCTCGGGAAGCGCAAAGGCATCGACGTGGATTGGGTGGAACTGTTCGCGCATTACAAGCCCGATCCCGAAGCCTATCTGGGCGCTGCCAGCCTCCTGGGTCCCACAGCGCCCCAGGTCATCATGGTGGCGGCCCAAGTGGACGACCTGATCGCCGCGCGCAAGGTCGGATTGCGGACGGCGCTTGTTACACGTCCGCTCGAGTACGGACCCAAGCGAAGGCCAGACACCGCGCAGGACGGCGCAGGCATCGCGCTTCGTCGCCAGAGACTTCATGGATCTCGCCACCCAGCTCGGCGTGTAGCGCCAATTTCAGGTTAAAGAAAAAGAAGCCGTCATGAACCAGGATCGAGTTTTTGCAACTTATCTGATCGAGACGCCGCACTCGCTTGAGCATGCTGCGGCCGTACTTGCCGGGGAGCAATCGAGCGGCACGTTCGTTTCCGTCCCCGGCGAAACCAGCGAACTGAAGGAGCGTTTCGGAGCGCAGGTGGTTCGTATCGAACCGCTTGACACCGTACCTGCGCCGAGCCTGCCTGGCAGCAAGGCCCCGCATTCGGGTGCGGGCCGTGCCGTATACCACCGGGGCCGCGTCGTCATCTCGTTTCCTTTGCACAACTTCGGCCCTTCGCTTCCCAGCCTGCTTGCCACCGTGGCAGGCAACCTGTACGAGCTGCAGGAACTGTCAGGAATTCGGCTCGAGGATCTCGAGCTGCCGCAGGCATTCGCACAACGCTATCCCGGCCCGGGTTTCGGCATCGAGGGTACGCGCAAGCTTATTCAAGTGTCGGGCCGCCCGCTGATCGGGACGATCGTCAAGCCCAGCATCGGCCTGTCCTCCGAGGCGCTATGCAAGCTGGTGCGCGACCTGGCGTCGGCCGGGCTGGACTTCATCAAGGATGACGAGCTGCAGGCCGACCCGCCGTATGCGCCTCTGGCTCAGCGAATTGCTGCCGTCATGCGCGAGATCGAGCACGTAGCCGATGCCACTGGCAAGAAAGCCATGTATGCCTTTAACATTACCGGCGACGTGGACCACATGCTGCGCGGCCACGACTTGGTGAAGAAACACGGCGGCACCTGCGTGATGATCAACATCAACAGCGTCGGCTTCGCAGCGCTTGCGCATATGCGGCGCCACTGCGCGTTGCCGATCCATGGCCACCGCGCCAATTTCGGCGCAATGGCGCGCCACCCGCTGCTTGGCATCGGTTTCACCGCGTACCAGAAGCTGTGCAGGCTTGCGGGCGTGGACCATCTGCACGTGGGCGGCTTCAACAGCAAATTCTACGAGACCAACGATGAGGTGAGCCGCTCGATCAAAGACTGCCTTACTCCGCTGTTGGGAGACTATCGCGTCATGCCGGCGATCTCGTCCGCACAATGGGCCGGCTCGGCGTTGCCGATCTACGCCGCCACGAAGACCATCGACGTGATTCACCTGGCCGGCGGCGGCATCATCGCGCACCCGGGAGGCACCGCCGCCGGCGTGCGCAGCATGCAGCAGGGCTGGGAGGCCGCACTTGCCGGCGCGACGCTGGAAGGATATGCGCAGACGCATCCCGAACTTCGGGCGGCGATCGAAAAATTCGGAGGCCGTAGCTGATGGCGATGGGCTCGAATCTACTGCTCGCCTTCTACGGCGACGATTTCACCGGGTCCACCGACGCGATGGAGGCGCTCGCCCTGTCGGGATTACGTACCGTGCTGTTCCTGTCGCCGCCCACGCCAGAGTTCCTGCAGCAGAAGTTTCCCAATCTGCGCTGCATCGGCGTAGCCGGCACCAGCCGCGCGATGTCCCCGGCTGAAATGGACGCTCAGCTCGAGCCGGTCCTGCACGAGCTGTGGTCCCTGGGTGCGCCGCTCACGCATTACAAAGTGTGTTCGACCTTCGATTCTGCGCCCGAGGTGGGCAGCATCGGCCATGTGGCGGACCTGGCGCGCCGTGCATTTTCCGGCGGCCAGACGATGTCGGTGCTGGCCGGTGCGCCGCCGTTGCGGCGTTACACGATCTTCGGCAACCACTTCGCGGCGGCGGGAGATGACGTGTTCCGGCTCGACCGGCATCCGACCATGTCGCGCCATCCGGTGACTCCCATGCACGAGGCCGATCTGCGCGTGCACTTGTCGCGCCAGACGCAAGCCAGCATCGGATTGATGAGCCTGCCCGAACTGGCGGGCGACGAGGGCAGCGTGGATGCGCGCCATGCCCGCAAGCTGAAGAGCAAACCCGATCTGCTGCTCTACGACTGCGCCGATGACCCGAGCCTGCGCATGGTCGGCCGCCTGATCTGGCAGCAAGCGCAGCATGCACAACACTTCGCCATCGGATCCTCTGGCGTCGAATACGCGCTTGCAGCGCACTGGCGCGCAAGCGGCGTGATCCCGGCCGCACGGGCAACGTTCAAGCCCGTCGTGCCGGTATCGCAGCTGCTGGTCGTGTCCGGCAGCGCCTCTCCGATGACGGCGACCCAGATTCAATGGGCATCCGAGCACGGCTTCGAGTGCATTCGCGTCCCCACGGAGGAGCTGTGCCGCCCTCAGGGGATGGAGACCACGGCCCGGGTTTTGTCCGAGCGTGCGTACTCTTCGTTGTCTGCGGGGAAGAGCGTGGTGGTCTACACCGCTGCCGGCCCCGACGATCCGAGCATTCGAGCGACCCGCGAGACGCTGGCGGGGGGGGCTGGCGGCAGTTCGGGGAACACCGCAAAGACACTGGGCACGGCACTCGGACGAATCGCACGCGATCTGCTTGCGCGCACCGGCCTGCGGCGCGTGGTTGTGGCGGGCGGCGACACGTCGAGCTATGCCACGCAGGAGCTTGGGTTGTACGGGCTGGAGATGCTTGCCGAACTGACGCCCGGCGCTCCGCTATGCCGGGGCTATTCCGAAGACCCAAAGTTCGACGGCCTGGAGATCGCGTTGAAGGGCGGCCAAATGGGCAAAGCAGATTATTTTGGCATGGCGCGGGGAGATCGTTGAGACTTGCACAACTTGCTCGCTCTCCCGCAATTGGAAACGAGGGTTTGGCGCTGGGCAGGCAAATTCGCAGGTAATCGAGTTGGATTTCATCAGGGAGACAGCATCATGAAGAAAGTCGCAGTTCTTGGCGCGGGCGGCAAGATGGGCTACCGCGTATCGGCGAATCTGAGGGGCGCGCCCTACCAGGTGAGCCACATCGAGGTCAGCGAAGCCGGGCGCACCCGGTTGAAGGAGCTGGGCATCACCTGCGTGGAGGCCGACAATGCGCTGCCCGAGGCCGATGTCGTGATCCTGGCCATCCCCGACAACATGATCGCGAAGGTCACCGCCAAGCTGGTCGACAAGTTCAAGCAGGGCGCAACGTTGATCGCGCTGGATGCGGCGGCACCGTTCGCCGGCCACCTGCCGGAGCGAAAGGATCTGACGATTTTCGTCGCCCACCCCTGTCATCCGTCCATCTTCAACGACGAGACCGACCTGGAAGCGAAGCGCGACTACTTCGGCGGCCTAAAGGCCAAGCAGGCAATCGTGTGTGCGCTGCTGCGCGGCGACGAAAAGAATTTCGCGGTGGCTGAGGACGTGTCCAAGCGCATGTACGCACCGGTGATCCGCTCGCACCGGGCGACCGTGGACCAGATGGCGATCCTCGAGCCGGTCCTGTCGGAAACCGTGTGCGCCACCTGCCTCACCATCATTCGCGAAGCCATGGACGAAGCGGTGCACCGTGGGGTGCCGGAAGAGGCTGCGCGCGACTTCATCCTCGGCCACCTCAATGTCGAGCTGGCGATCCTGTTCGATCAGCTTCCTGGCGTAAGGATGTCGGACGCGGCCAATAAGGCAGTGGCGCGCGCAAAGAAGGAGATCTTTGCGCCCGACTGGAAGAAGGTGTTCGAGCGCGAGGCCATCGCCGAGAGCATCCGCATGATCACATCGGTTTGACAAGAGGAGGCTCAGATGCTGAAGAAGGAAGCCGCAAAAGGAAGTGGGGGCCGGGTGATCCTGATGGACTCGATTACCAAGGTCACGTCCGAGGATAAGGGCGCCATCGTCGTGTGCGCTTCGCACGGCGGTACGAGCTCGGGAGAGTTCGCGCTGGAAGTGCCGCTCAAGGCGGTGATTTTCAACGATGCCGGCGTAGGCAAAGATAACGCCGGCATCGCAGCGCTGGACATGCTGCAGAAGCGCGGGGTCGCCGCAGCGACGGTGGCGCACACGAGCGGGCGCATCGGCGATTCGATGGACATGTGGGAAAACGGCGTGCTGTCTCACGTGAACGCGCTTGGGCTAGCCGCTGGGCTCGCGCCCGGCGCACGCGTGCGCACAGTGTTGACGCAAATCGTGTCGCGCTGAGAAAAAGGAGAACCCGATGGCCGTCGACCCAAGACACAAGAGCCGCACGCTGCTGGAAGGCCCCGACCGCGCGGTGGCGCGCTCGATGATGAAAGCAATCGGATTCACCGACGAGGATCTGGCACGGCCGCAGATCGGCGTCGCGCACTGCTGGATCGGGACCATGCCGTGCAACTGGAACCATCGCGAACTGGCACAAAGGGTGATGGCCGGGATCCGCGCCGCCGGCGGCACACCGCTCGAGGTGAACACCATCGCGATCAACGACGCCATCACGACGGGCACCGAAGGCATGAAGACCTCGCTGATCAGCCGCGAACTGATCGCGGATTCCGTGGAACTGGTGGCGCGCGGCCACATGTTCGACGGCATCGTCACCATCTCGGGCTGCGACAAGACGATTCCGGCCATGGGCATGGTGATGGGACGGCTCGACATCCCCGGGCTCACCCTGTACGGAGGCTCGATCCAATCTGGCGCATGCATGCGCCCGAACAGCATGTTCGGAGGGCGCAAGCTGACCATCCAGGACGCGTACGAGGCGCTGGGCGCATTCAACGCGGGCAGGATCAACGCAGAGGAGTTCAAGGACGTCGAGGACCACGCCTGCCCGGGCGCGGGGGCCTGCGGCGGTCAGTTCACAGCCAACACGATGGCCACCGCCTACGAGATGCTCGGCATCGCCGGCATGGGATGGAACGACGTGCCGGCGACGAATCCGGCGAAGGCCGACGTTGCGTTCGAGTGCGGCAAGCTGGTGATGGAGCTGGTGCGCAAGGGCACTACGCCGCGCTCGCTGGTGACGCAACGCAGCTTCGAGAACGCTATTACGGGCGTGATGGCGACCGGCGGCTCCACCAATGCGGTGCTGCATCTGCTCGCCACCGCGCACGAATTCGGTGTTCCGCTGGCCATCGACGACTTCGACCGGATTTCGCGCCGTACACCGGTGCTGGCCGACCTGAGGCCGTGGGGCACCTACACCGCGCCGGAGATGTACGAAGCCGGCGGCATGGCGGTGGTGGGCAAGCGCCTGCTGCAGGCCGGACTGCTGCACGCGAATGAGATGACCGTCAGCGGGCGCACGCTGGGTGAGGAGATCGAGCGTGCGTCGGAGCCGGCGGGACAGAACGTCATCAAGCCCCTGGACCAGGCGCTGAAGAAGGAAGGCGGCCTGGCCATCCTGCGTGGAAATCTCGCCCCCGGCGGTTGCGTGATCAAGATCTCCGGGCAGAAGAAGGCGATCCATCGTGGGCCCGCGCGGGTGTTCGAGCGCGAGGAAGACGCATTTCAGGCGATCAAGGACAACCGCATCCAGCCTCACGACGTCATGGTCCTGCGCTACGAAGGTCCGCGTGGCGGCCCCGGCATGCGCGAGATGCAACTGGTGACCGGCGCGCTGCAGGGCTCGGGATTGGGCGAAACGGTGGCGCTGATAACCGACGGGCGCTTCTCCGGCGCGACGCGCGGCTTCGTGATCGGGCACATCGTGCCCGAAGCCGCGGAGCGGGGTCCGATTGCCGCCCTGCGCGAAGGCGATATGGTCATCGTCGACGTCGAGAACCGGCGGCTCGATGTGGATCTGAGCGAGGCGCAGATACAGCAGCGCCTTGCCAGCTGGAGCGCGCCGCCGCCGCGGTACACCAGCGGCGTGCTGGCCAAATATGCGCGGCTGGTAACCGATGCATCGCGAGGCGCCGTGACGGATGCCGCGGCGCGGTGATCAGATGAACCCCCGCTCCGAATTCACCGATCCCCAGGCTATCCTCGCACCGCGGGCAAGGGCGCCGAAGTGGCTGGTGGCGCTGGAAGCCGCAGTCGGGACCACCGTCGAAACTGCTGCCGCCCTGCTCGTCGCCGTCGAGGTGGTGATCCTGTTCGCAGGTGTGGTGTCGCGCTACGCCTTCCATCGGCCCCTCCTCTGGTCGGACGAACTGGCTTCGATCCTCTTCCTCTGGATGGCGATGCTGGGTGCGGTGGTGGCACTGCGCCGAGGCGAGCACATGCGCATGACCGCCATCGTGGGCAGGGTATCGCCGCCCGTGCGCGCCTTCCTCGATATGCTGGCCATTGCCGCGGCGCTGGTCTTTCTTGCGCTCATCGTGCATCCCGCTTACGAATTCGCGCACGACGAGATGGTGATCACCACGCCGGCCCTGGGGATCACCAATGCCTGGCGCGCCGCCGCGCTTCCCGTGGGCAGCGCGCTCATGCTTCTGATCGCCCTGATGCGGCTGCTCGAAGCGGGAAGCTGGCGCCTCATCCTCGGTGCGCTGGCGGCGATCGCGGTCGGCATCGGCATCCTGCTGGCGCTGCAGCCCGTGCTCTTCGAGCTCGACAACGAGAACCTGCTCATCTTCTTCGTCGGGATTGTCGCGCTCAATGTCTTCGCCGGCGTGCCGATCGCCTTTGCCTTCGGGCTCGCCACCTACGGCTACTTGGCGATCACCACCATGATCCCGATGACGGCCATCGTCGGGCGCCTCGATGAAGGCATGTCGCATCTGATCCTGCTCTCGGTTCCGTTGTTCGTTTTTCTCGGCCTGCTGATCGAAATGACCGGGATGGCGCGGGCGATGATCGGGTTCCTCGGCAACCTGCTGGGTCACGTGCGTGGAGGTCTTCACTACGTGCTGGTGGGCTCGATGTATCTGGTATCGGGCATCTCCGGCTCCAAGGCCGCCGACATGGCGGCGATTGCCCCGGTCCTGTTCCCTGAGATGCAGCGGCGCGGAGCGAAGAAGGGCGATCTGGTTGCGCTGCTATCCGCGACCGGCGCGCAAACCGAGACCATTCCCCCTAGCCTGGTGCTCCTCACGATCGGATCGGTGACCGGCGTCTCGATCGCCTCTCTGTTCACCGGTGGCATGCTGCCTGCAGTTGTGCTGGGGCTGACGTTGTGCGCGTTGGTGTGGTGGCGCTATCGCAACGAGGAC
>JAYVMZ010000345.1:0-3417 GCA_043758735.1 Betaproteobacteria bacterium | reverse complement strand
AAAGTCCATGGCGTCGTGGTCCAAATCACGGCGAACACCGGTTCGTAGATATGGGTGAAGCGCAGCAGCTTTGCCAGCGCGGCGTTGTCATGCACCCTGAACGCGACATCGATCGCCGGCGAAGTGCGGTCTTCGTACTCGACTTCCGCCTCGGCGAGCGCCGACCGGCAGTCCAGGCACCAGTGCACTGGCTTCGCACCCTGGTACAGATAGCCCCTGCGCCTGATCGAGTCGAGCGCGCGGATGGTGTCGGCCTCGGTCTTGAAATCCATGGTGCGATAGGGATTCATCCAGTCGCCAAGCACGCCCAGGCGGATGAAGTCCTTGCGCTGGCGGTCGATCTGCTCGGTCGCAAAATCGCGACACAGCTTGCGGAACTGCGCAGCCGGAATGTTCTTGCCGTGTTTTTTCTCGACCTGGTGCTCGATCGGCAGGCCGTGACAATCCCACCCGGGCACGTAGGGGGAATCGAAACCGGACAACGTCTTCGATTTGACGACGATGTCCTTGAGGATCTTGTTGACGGCGTGGCCGATGTGGATGTCGCCGTTGGCATACGGCGGCCCGTCGTGCAGGACAAACTTCGGCCGTCCGCTGGACGTTTTGCGGATGCGTTCGTAGAGTTTTCCTTCCTGCCATTGCTGCACCCAGCCGGGCTCGCGCTTGGCCAGATCCCCGCGCATCGGGAAGGGTGTATCGGGAAGGTTCAGCGTGCTTTTATAATCAGCCATTCAACACCTTTTCACCACAGAGGCACTGAGGACGCGGAGAAAATCAGAAATCATTTATGATCCTTTTTATTCCAGACCGCATTAGCTCCACATTGAAATTGAGGATCAGCGCCATTTTAAGATTTGTCATTTTCAGGTAGGTCAGAACCTGTGCGGTATGTATTGGTTGAATCTTATCCATGGCTTTCATTTCGACGATGAATTTGTCTTGAACAAGCAAATCGATTCGATTACCAGCGTCCGGTTGAATTCCCTTGTACCTTATTGGAACCGGCACTTGCGTTTCCACCTTTAAATCTTTTAAATCTTTTTGTCGCAATTCCCACAGCAGACAGCACTCGTAAGCCGACTCAAGCAACCCGGGGCCCAAATTTCGATGCACTTCAATAGCCGCCCCAATGATCGATCCAGTCAATTCATTCAGGTCATCCACGATCGTTCTTTCTAGGAATTCCTCTGCGTTCTCTGTGCCTCTGTGGTGAAAAAGTAACTCCGCGCAGCGACAGCGTCCCTGTCCATCTGCTCCACCAGCGTGTCAATGCCGGCGAACTTCTGCTCGTCGCGCAATTTCTTCAAAAAACGCACGCCGATGCGTCGCCCATAAATGCGCCCGTTGAAATCGAACAGGTGGACTTCGAGCGTCGCCTGGCCGCGCTCCTTGACCGTGGGGCGCACTCCCAGGCTCGCCACCCCCGGCAACGCGTCGGGTGCGAGGCCTTCCACTTCGACGACAAATATTCCCGACAGCGGCGCCTTGGAGCGCTTCAATTGGATGTTCGCGGTCGGGTAACCGATCTTCGCCCCCAGCTTGTCGCCATCCACCACCCGGCCCGTGATTGAATAGGGCCGGCCGAGCAACTGCTGCGCACCCGACAGATCGCCCGCCTCCAGGCGTCCGCGGATCGCCGTACTGGAAACCCGTTCGCCGACTGCCACCACGCTGGTCATCGCCTCGACGTCAAATCCCGAACGCGAAGCCAGCGCCTTCAGCAGCGTGAAATCGCCGGAGCGCCGCGCGCCGAAACGGAAATCGTCGCCGACCAGCAGCCAGCGCACCGCCAGACCGTCCTGCAAAATCCGGAAAACAAATTCGTCAGCACCGAACTGCGCGAACGCATAGTCGAAGCGGCAGACGTAAACCCGGTCCACGCCGCAATTGCGCAGGAGTTCCAGCTTCTCGTGCAACGAGGTCAGGCGCGCCGGCGCCTGGTCGGGCGCGAAAAATTCCTGGGGCTGGGGTTCGAAAGTCATCACCGCCACCGGCAAGCCCTCCCGATGCGCCACTTCCTCGAGGCGCGCAATCATGGCGCGGTGCCCGAGGTGGACGCCGTCGAAATTGCCGATGGTAAGCGCGATGGGAACGTCCGCCCGCGCCGGGATGCCCCGAAAGACTCGCATGTCCGACCGACCAAAAGCCTGAATTTTAGCGGCTTTCAGCGCGCCGGAGCGCAGTTTTATAGGCCCGGGACAGCGACTGGCTCAATCGGCGCGCAACAAGTGCTGGGCAAAGGCCCAGTCCGCAATTGCATTGGTGAGATCTTCCGAATCGCCGATGGCACTGGTGACCTGGATGCGCAACTCCGCATGCTGCTTGCGAATGTCGTCGAGCAGCCTGGGCAAATCCTCTTTCAAGTGCCCGCCTTGGGCAAGGAACAAGGGAATTACTGTGATGCGGCGTACGCCTGCGGCGGCCAGCCCGGCTATGGCACCAGCAAGGGTCGGCTGCATGAACTCCAGAAACGCGAGTTCCACACGAATGCCGGTTTGCTTCGCAGCAAGCCGCGCCGCGATCCGGCGAAATGGCTCGGCCCATGACGGATCGCGGGCGCCGTGCGCAAACAGAACGAGTGCCGAACCCGGTGCCGGGCTCATGTCGAATAAGCAGGAAGTCGCATGCGCGCTAGTGTAGCCGACCAGGCAATGATCGATTCAGCGCGGTTGAATGGATACGTGCTCCCGGTGCGCACGCTTGATCGGAAATTCAGGCTGCCGAACTGCTCCGCGCTTCTGAGGAAATTCCGGACATCACCGATCGAAACAGACCGCGTGCCCCCCGCCTTTCGAGCGCCGGGACGACGGCCGATCGGGGTTGGTGAATCGTCGAATCGCCCTCTGCTACGCGTCCCGGTTCGGTTCAGAACGCGAACTGGAACCGGGAAATGAGTACTTTCTCGGCTGGCCTGTCGCCTGCGGCGGCGCCACCGCTGAATCTGGTCTGGTCGTAGTCGACGTCAATCCGCATCAATCGGGAGAGATACCAGTTCAGGCCAATGCCGGTATCCCTTGCTTCGCGCGCGGAGACGCTCGGATCAGCGACGCGAAGCAGTGCGCCCCCGTCGAACGCGTCATTCCCAACGGTAAGTTTCGACGCACGCGCCACGACCTGAAATGCGCCCCAGTCCGATGTGCCGGGCGAAAATGGCCGTCGCGGCGTCACGCCGGTGAATGTGGACTCTTCCCCGGTCAGCACCCAGCCGACCGCCACGTTCCAGGCCGTATTCCTGACATCCCGGATGGATCCTGCCCGCATGACTTCCTGGGAACTGCGCACGTATTCGGTCAACAGCCCGAAGGGACCGAAATAGTAGTGGGTCTTCACGGAATCGAGTGGGTGAATTGAGGGGGTAACCATGGCTGGAAGCCGCATGGATATTGGCTTTCGGACATTTCGGAAGAGGCTCGGAAT
>JAYVMZ010000344.1:0-8221 GCA_043758735.1 Betaproteobacteria bacterium | reverse complement strand
GAACGAATCGCCGCCGCCGTGATTTCGCTCGGCTGCGGCGGACTGCTCCTGGTGCAGCTTGTCATGACGGGACACCAGGCCATGTCGCCGGCTTATTCCGCCGCAGGGGTAGCCGGGCGCATCAAATCGCTCGTCGATGCCGATACGCCGTTCTACAGCGTGCGGACTTACGAGCATACGCTGCCGTTCTATATAAAGCGCACCGTGACGCTGGTAGACTATCGCGACGAAATGGATTTCGGCCTGCAGCAACAACCTGGATTGCAGATTCCCACGATGGAAGAATTCGAATCGCGCTGGCGCAACGATAGCAAGGCACTCGCCATCATGGGTCCGGACGTATACCTCGAGCTGACGCAACACGGATTGCCCATGCGCCTGCTCTCCGAGGATGCCCGCCGGGTGGTCGTGGCCAAGCCATGACCATGCTCAGCTTCGCGCTGGTCCTGTCTGGCGTCCTCCTCAACGCCGCGGCGCAATTGCTGCTGAAGGCCGGCACCAACAGCGTGGGCGCATTCGTCTTCACCGCGGACAACCTGTTTCCCGTGGGGATAAAGCTGGCATCCAATCCCTACATCCTTGGCGGCCTGGGTTGTTACGCGATCAGCGTCGTGCTCTGGATCATGGCGCTCTCGCGCGTGGAAGTCAGCCTTGCCTATCCCATGCTGTCCATCGGCTACGTCATCAACGCATTTGCCGCCTGGCAATTGTTCGGCGAGACGCTGACGGCGCAACGCCTGGTCGGCATCGGCACCATCATCGTCGGCGTGTTCCTGGTGGCCCGCTCATGACCGCGCGCGCGCCCGTTCCCGCGTACCTGCCCTTCGCACGCCCGTCCATCGACGAGGAATGCATAGCCGGCGTCGTGGAAGTATTGCGTTCGGGCTGGATCGCGAGTGGCCCGAACGTATTGAATTTCGAACAGGCGCTATCGGACTATCACGGCGGACGTCCGGTCCGTACCCTGACCTCGGCCACGGCCGCAATCGAGGTAGCGCTCAAAATAGCCAGCATCGGCGCGGGCGACGAAGTCATTGCCCCGGCGATGAGTTTTTTCTCCGGGGTGAACATGATCGTCAGGGCCGGTGCCACGCCGGTATTCGTGGACTGCGACCTGGACAGCCGCAACCTGGATTTCGATCGTGTCGAAGCGGCAATCACGCCGCGCACCCGTGCCCTCCTGCCGACCCATTTCGCCGGGCTGCCGGCAGACATGGACCGGCTCTACGAGATCGCCGGGCGCCGCGGCCTGCGCGTCATCGAGGATGCCGCACTCGCGATCGGCTCGCGCTGGAAGGGCCGGCGTATCGGCAGCTTCGGCGACATCACTGTATTCAGCTTTCATCCGAACAAAAACCTGACCACGATCGAAGGGGGCGCCCTGGTCTTGCGTGACGCAGCCGAGGTGAAACTGGCCGAACAACTGCGCTTCCATGGCATCGTACGGCTGCCCGACGGGACCCGTGACGTGGAGGTTGCCGGTGGCAAGTACAACATGTCGGACGTCAGCGCCCGCATCGGCTTGTCGCAGCTGGCGCAGCTGGAACGCTTCAATGCGGTTCGCCGCGAGTTGGCTACGCATTATTTCTCGTGCCTGCGCGACAGCCCGTGCCGGCTGCCGGCGCGCGCGAATCTTCACGATGAGCTCGACCACAGTTGGAACATGTACTGCGTGCTGCTGCCGCTGGAGCGCATGTCCATATCGCGCAAGCAATTCATCGAAGCCATGAACGCGTGCGGCATCGGTATCGGCATTTCCTACGAAGCCATTCACCTCACTACGCTGGGACGGCGCATGGGCTATCACGAGGGAATGTTTCCGAACACCGAGCGCATCGCCCGTGAAACCGTGACCCTGCCGCTGTTTCCGCAAATGACCGAAGCCGATGTGGAAAGGGTCTGCGACGCAGTCGCGGACGTTCTCGGCCATGCCTGCAACTGATCCCGAGCCGACCATGCCCAATCCCGCCGTTTCCGTGATCCTCCCGGTCTACAACGAAGAAGCCGGCCTGCCGGCGCTGTTTGCCCGGCTCTATCCCGCGCTCGATGCGTTGGCTGTTTCCTACGAAGTGATCTTCGTCGACGATGGCAGCCTGGACCGGTCGGCCGCGCTGCTGCGCGCACAGTTCGAAGCGCGTCCGGACGTGACTCGCGTCATATTGTTCAACGCCAACTATGGCCAGCACATGGCGATCATGGCCGGCTTTGAGCACGCCCGTGGGGAGCGCACGGTAACGCTCGATGCCGATCTGCAGAATCCGCCCGAGGAAATCGGCAACCTTCTCGGAAAAATGGATGAAGGACACGATTACGTCGGCGGCGTGCGCGCGAATCGGGGCGACACCTGGTTCAGGCGCAATGCGTCGCGCTTTCTCAACAAGCTGCGCGAACGCACGACCCGCATTCACATGACGGATCAGGGATGCATGCTGCGCGCCTATGACCGGCAAATCGTGAATGCGATCAACAAGTGCGAGGACATCAATACCTTCATACCGGCCCTCGCCTATACCTTCGCCAGCAATCCGGCCGAGATCGCAGTCGCACACGAAGAGCGCACCGCCGGGACCACCAAGTATTCGCTTTACAAGCTCATGCGGCTGAACTTCGACCTGGTCACCGGATTCTCGCTCGCCCCGCTGCAGGCTTTCTCCGCAATAGGCCTGGCGCTCGCCACCGGGTCCATGGGGTTCGTTGTGTTCCAGATCGCTCACCGGCTCGCACGCGGCAGCGCAGCCGAAGGTATTTTTTCGTCCGTGGTGGACGGGATGCAATTCTTCCTTTCCGGCGTTACCTTGTTCGGCATAGGCCTGCTCGGCGAATACATCGGCAGGATATATCAGCAGGTACTGCGCAGGCCGCGCTTCATCATCCACGC
The DNA here is from genome assembly GCA_043758735.1 of Betaproteobacteria bacterium. Lineage (GTDB taxonomy): Bacteria > Pseudomonadota > Gammaproteobacteria > Burkholderiales > JACQAP01 > JACQAP01. The sequence continues at coordinate 5,343 of JAYVMZ010000344.1, read as the reverse complement.
GGTGCTGCAAGAAAACTCTCGATCGACCAGTGGCGTTGAACGGCGGGCCATCTCCTCGGGACGCACCCTGTCTGGAATCCGATGACTGACGCCGTCGTATTCGCGTATCACGACGTGGGTGCGCGCTGCCTGGAGACGTTGCTGTCGCACGGCGTGAACGTGCGCCTGGTCGTCACCCATGAAGACGATCCGCGCGAAAATATCTGGTTCGAAAGCGTGGCCGCGCTTGCCCGTCTGCATGCCATCCCGACGGTGACCCTTGCGCATCCGAATACCGCCGAATTTACGCGGCATATCGCCTCACTGCGACCTGATTTCCTTTTCTCCTTCTATTACCGCCAGATGCTCGGACAACCGCTACTCGATATCCCGCGCCTCGGCGCGCTGAACATGCATGGCTCGCTCCTGCCCAAGTACCGGGGGCGCGCACCGGTAAACTGGGCCGTCATCCGGGGCGAGCGCGAGACCGGTGCAACGCTGCACTACATGGTGGCGAAGCCCGACGCGGGGGATATAGTCGATAGCCAGTCAGCGCCGATATTTCCGGACGACGCCGCCGTCGATGTATTCCGCAAGGTAACCGACGCGGCGCAATTCGTGCTCGCCCGCAGCCTGCCCCGCCTCATCGACGGCACGGCGCTGCGCATAGCGCAGAACCATGCGCAAGCCACCTATTTCGGCGGGCGCAAGCCGGAGGACGGGCGCATCGACTGGAGCCGGTCCGCCACTGAAATTCACAACCTTGTGCGCGGCGTGGCGCCGCCCTATCCGGGCGCCTTCACCTCGATCGCAGGCAAGCCCGCCCGCGTGCTCAGGACGCTGCATGGATCCGGGACCGGTCCCTACAAGCAACCCTGCCTTTTTTTCAGTGACGGGCGTGCCTATGCGCAATGCGGAGATGCCGCCCTGTTGCGGATCACGGAAATCGAAGTGAACGGCCAGCTCCTGCGGGAACCGGATTTGGCGCAGTTCATCGGCGAGCGCCCCTTGCCCCTATCAACTACCAAACGGGAAATTGCATGAAGCGCATTTTGATACTTGGCGTCAACGGCTTCATCGGCCACCATCTTTCGAACCGCATCATCCGCACCACCGATTGGGAAGTCTATGGCATGGACATGCAATCCGATCGGATCGCCGACCTGCTGGACCACAAGCGGTTTCGTTTTTTCGAGGGCGACATCACCATCAACAAGGAATGGATCGAATACAACATCCGCAAATGCGACGTCATCCTGCCGTTGGTGGCGATTGCCACACCGGCCACCTATGTGAAGGAACCGCTGCGTGTATTCGAACTGGATTTCGAAGCCAACCTGCCGATCGTGCGATCCTGCGTCAAGTACGGCAAGCGCCTTTTGTTTCCGTCCACATCCGAGGTCTACGGCATGTGCCGCGACGAAACCTTCGATCCCTATAAATCGGAACTCGTGCTCGGCCCGATCAACAAGTCGCGCTGGATCTACGCCTGCAGCAAACAGCTCATGGACCGCGTCATCGCGGCCTACGGCATGGAGCACGGGCTCGACTACACCCTGTTCCGGCCTTTCAACTGGATCGGCGATGGACTGGACAATATCAATACGGCGAAGGAAGGCAGCTCGCGCGTCATTACGCAGTTTCTGGGCCACATCGCCAGGGGCGAACCGATCAAGCTCGTCGACGGAGGCGCCCAACGGCGCACCTTTACCTACATCGACGACGGCGTCGATGCCCTGATGAAGATCATCGAAAATGAGAATAGCGTGGCCAGCGGCAAGATCTACAACATCGGCAATCCGCTGAACAATCATTCGGTGCGCGATCTTGCAACCATGATGATCGAACTCGCGCTGACCTATCCCGAATTCCATGATTTCGCCCGCCGCGTGCGCACCCTCGAGGTAACCTCCGAAAATTATTACGGCAGCGGCTACCAGGACATGCAACATCGCGTGCCGGCCATCGAAAATACCCGCGCGGAACTGGGATGGGAGCCCAAGGTCGACATGAAGGATGCATTGCGCCTGATTTTCGATTCCTATCGCAACCGCATCGGCGAAGCCGAGACACTGGTGGCCTAGTTGCAGGCCCGGTTCCAGCGCCTGCGCGTTCTTCGCAGAATCAGCTGCGCATGAAAATCGCCCTCAAGATCGATGTCGATACCTATCGCGGGACCCGCATAGGCGTACCGCGCCTCACGCAGATTCTGAAGGCACGTAACGCGGGCGCCAGTTTCCTGTTCTCGTTGGGCCCCGACCACACCGGCAGGGCCGTGACCCGTGTATTCCGTTCCGGATTCCTCGGCAAAGTGCGCCGCACTTCCGTGGTCAAACACTACGGCATCAAGACGCTTTTGTACGGAACGCTGCTGCCGGGTCCCGACATCGGCCGCAAATGTGCGCCCATCCTTCGCGACGTACGCGATGCCGGCTTCGAAGTGGGCATTCATACATGGGATCATGTGTTGTGGCAGGACAAGGTTGCCTTTGCCGATGCGCAATGGACACGCGATCAGATGGTTTTCGCTAGCTCGCGCTTTCTGGAGATCTTCGGGGAGCCCGCGGCCTTTCACGGCGCGGCAGGGTGGCAAATGAACGCCGAGGCCTATCGCCTGACGCAACGCCTGGGATTCAGATTCTGTTCCGATACGCGCGGCAGCGGACCCTTTATTCCCGTCTCTCAAGGCGAGCGTATCGACTGTCCGCAATTGCCGACCACGCTCCCCACGCTCGACGAAATGATCGGCCGGGAAGGCGTGGATGAAAGCAATGTGGCCGAACACATCCTGGAACTGACACGATCCGAAAAACCAACCGGTCACGTGTTCACGCTGCACGCCGAACTCGAAGGCATGGGCCTCGCTCCGGTATTTGAACGCCTGCTCGACGGCTGGCGCTCTCAGGGCCACGAACTGGTTTCCCTCGGTGCCTACCTTGAATCCCAGGCATCCATCGACCTGCCCCGGCACGAAGTCATCATGGGGGAGATTCCGGGGCGCACCGGCTTGCTGGCGATGCAGGGCGGTGTAGCCAGGCTGACGCGGGAAAACGCGAACGCGGCGCTGGCAGCGCAATAGACGAAGTTCAGGCAACCGGGGCAGCGGATTTCAGGGAGCGACGTGTGCAATGAAATCAGCGCCTGAAGGCAAGGATCAGGACGCCCGCGGCGATCATGCCAATGCCTATCCAATCCCGAATCGCCGGGCGTTCGCCCAGGAAGACGACGGCGAACACCGCGACGAGCACGAGACTGAACTTGTCGACGGGCGCCACCTTGGAAGCATCGCCAATCTGGAGCGCGCGAAAGTAGCACACCCACGAGGCACCGGTCGCGAGAACACCGTAACGCCATTTCGGTGTTTACGGATCTCCTGACGGGGACTCCAAATAAAACGCCGCCGCCCCCCACTGCTATATTTCAGAAGCTCACTTTCGATTTCAGCAGGAATTGAACGGATTTGATATTGGGGTCGTGGTTAAGCGGAAATGCCACGTCGGCGTGCAATATATTGCCAAACGCCGAGCGCGCGCTGAGGAAACGCAGACCGAAACCGGCATCGCTGAGCCAGCCGGGATTCGCCGTGTTCTGGTTCTCGCCGCCCCACGCCCGGCCCAGATCGAAAAACACGGCCCCACCGACGCGGAACAACCGGAAAGGATACCAATCGGTATAAACGCGCTGCTCGAGCGTGAACAGGGCCCGCCGGTCTCCGCTCTGGTAGCGCAGCGGGTAACCGCGCAGGCCATTGTCCCCACCCAGCAGCAGCTCATCGGAAATGTCCCCCTTCCGAACCGCGTTCGCGGAGGCAGCGGCATAGAACAGCGCGCGCTTGCTCTGCGGTATGTAGTAACGCAGGGAACCGCCCAGCAACTGGTGCTCGCCCCCGCCGTCGCCATATTGCCCGGAAAGGGATGCCGTCCCCAGCAAAGTGTTATTGCCAAAAATATCACGACCGTCGCTGATGGAGCCGGAATACAGCCAGAGGTCGCGGGTTGAGCCGAGGCCGGTGAATGCATGCCCCAGTTGCAGCTTCGAACTGAAGCCGATCAGGAAATACTCGGGGCGTTCGATCTGGTTCCTGTTTTTGAATTTTTCGTAACTGTCCTCGATGACTTCGTAGCGCACGAACGGAGAAACCAGGGTCTGATCCGCAGGAATCTCCGGCGGCGGCGTGCGCGCTGGGTCCTGTGCATAGGCATCATCCCGGTAGCTCAGGCCCGCGGAGTAACGCTGCGTCCACCCGTCGAGCAATCCCTTTGACCAGCCGCCGAATATCTCCGCCGTCTTTTGCTGGTGCCGATACTGGCCGATGATATCGCCGCCGTTGTAAACCGAGTCGATGCGGTCGTCCTTCGCCGCGGTCAACCCTGCCGCCCACCGCGTATCGAACGCATAAAAAGGTCGCGTCAATCCGACGGATTGTTTCTCGCCATCATTGAGTGTGGCGTAGGAATAGCTGATGGTGGTCCACCCGTCGAAGATGTGGTTATTCGACACATTGAATTCGGTGCCGCTGCGGTCCACGTCCGAGGAACGGGAAATGCCGAGTGTAGTGCCCGTGCCCAGCAGGTTGTAATCCTTCAATGACACGCCGCTTGAATTGGCGCCTCCCGCGCGGCCAAAACTGACGCCCGGATCGAGCGTCCAGGTGTCCCGTGTCCTGACTTCGATGTCGACGATTCCGTCATGCCAGGCGATCGGCCGGATCTTGACGTCATAGGTGTATTGGTTGTTGCGCAACAGGCGCTCCGATTCCTCGATCAGGCGCACCGAAAGCGGCTCGCCGCTCTTGAACAGCAGCGTGCGCTGGATCACATTGGGTCGCGTGCGGATGTGCAGGGCGTTGGCAGCCCGGAAGAGAAAATTATTTTCCTTGGGATCATCGAGGTCAAAAATGTTGTCCGTGACGACGCGGATCTCGCCGATTGTGGCGCCGGCGTCCTGGAGTTTCGGGAGAGATGGGATCTCGCCGATCGCGGGCAGATCGAGAGATTGGGCCTCACCGACCGTGGGCGAATCATCCGCCCGCGAAGGCGCGTACATCACGAACAGAACGAACGCGCATCCGAGCAGGCTAGTCGCCTTGCTCTTGCGTATAGACGGAAAAGCGGTTGGCAAGCTCATTTGCCATCTTCTTCTGGCACAACCGCAACGCGCCGGGCCGGGCGAACAGCGTCGCGATTGCTTACCGCACGACTGCGGGCTGGAAAGATGTCCGGCGCGAGGCTGTAAACCGCCGTACCGATATGAAGCATTCCGGGAGTGCAGTAAATTACCCCGCCGCAAGCGGCGGGGCTTTGAAAGCCTGAACACTTAGAACAACTTCAACTGCGAGTCGGGCTCTTCTTTATGACGCCGAAT
>JAYVMZ010000343.1:0-7054 GCA_043758735.1 Betaproteobacteria bacterium | reverse complement strand
TCTCCTCTTCACTGGTGTAGGTCGCCATCAGGGCCCGATCCCGCCGGTCCTGACTCTGTGAATTTTTCGGGGCCGATCCCGCTGCATCGCCTTTCGCCGGTTGCGCGGGCTTGGCGACGTCCTTCTTCGGCATCACAACACCCTGGCGGTTTAGCTCCGAACTCTGGCCACAATCGGGATTCATCTTGTCGGAGTAGTACGCCTTTCCGGCGGCATCGACGCACTTGAACATGCGGACGTTTCCTTCCGCAGCCTGCGCCGGAACAGCCAATGTGGCGCCGATCAGGCAGGTCATAACGATCATGGGTTTCATGCAATCACTCCATATTCCTTGCGGTATCGCTCTACCAATCGCAACTGCTGTGCCATGTTCCCGCGTGCGCGCAGAAAAGCCACCAGATCATCCAGCGTGGCAATGCTGATGACCGGAATACCGAAATGGTTGCGGACTTCCTGGACCGCGGACAAGCTGCCGGTGCCGCGTTCCATGCGGTCCAGGGCGATCAGCACCCCGGCAGGCGTTGCTCCGGCGGCGCGGATGATCTCCACCGATTCACGCACCGACGTGCCGGCGGATATGACATCGTCAACGATCAGGACCCGGCCCTTGAGCGGCGCACCAACAGTCATCCCGCCTTCCCCGTGGTCCTTGGCCTCCTTGCGATTGAAGCAGAACGGCAGATTCCGCCCAAATTCGGCGAGCGCGACCGCCGTCGCCGCCACGAGCGGAATGCCTTTATAGGCCGGGCCGAACAGGAGGTCGAAGCCGGGATCCGCCGCCAGAACTGCTTTCGCGTAGAATTGCGCGAGTTGCCGCAACGTATTGCCGTCGTTGAACAGGCCGGCGTTGAAGAAGTACGGAGACAGGCGCCCGGCCTTGGTTTTGAATTCACCGAAACATAAAACGCCGCTGGCCAGGGCGAATTCGATGAACTCCTGCCTGAAATCACTCATTACTTATCGTGCGCATCGTCACCCTCAATCTAAACGGCATACGTTCGGCGGTCAATAAAGGCTTCCTCGGCTGGCTGGCTAAACAAGACGCGGACGTCGTCTGCGTGCAGGAACTCAAAGCCCAGGACAAGGACCTCACCGACGCAATCCGCAATCCGGACGGCTTCCACGGCTATTTCCACTGCGCCGACCGGCCCGGCTACAGCGGCGTGGGCATCTACGCCCAAAAAAAACCCGACAGCGTGATTTCCGGCATCGGCATCCCCGACATCGATGCCGAAGGCCGCTATCTCGAAGCCCGGTTCGGCAACCTGAGCATCGTATCGCTCTACGTCCCTTCGGGTTCGAGTTCTGCGGAACGGCTGGCAATCAAGTTCAGCTTCATGGAGCGCTGCATCGATCCGTTTCACAAGCTCGGCAGCAGCGGCCGCGAAATTATCATCTGTGGCGATTGGAACGTCGCGCACAAGGAGATCGACCTCAAGAACTGGCGCTCGAACCAGAAGAACTCCGGCTTCCTTCCCGAGGAACGCCAGTGGTTTTCCGGGATGATCGACCACCTCGGTTACGTGGACGTGTTCCGCACGCTCGACGATCGCGCCGAGCAATATACCTGGTGGTCGAATCGCGGCCAGGCCTGGGCAAAAAACGTGGGCTGGCGCATCGACTACCAGATCGCCACGCCGGGCATCGCGGCCAAGGCGACCGCTGTGGCGATCTACAAAACCGATCGCTTTTCCGACCACGCTCCGCTTAGCATCGACTACGCGCACGATCTTTGAACGCTCAGGGCAACCGGCCGCTGCCCGCCGGCGGCTCCCCTGGGCCCGGGGCGTTTTCGTTCCAGGGCGCAACCTTGAACAGCAGCAGCATCCCGGGGAGCGCCAGCAACACGCACAGCATGAAGAAGCCGAACCAGCCGAGTTGCTCGACCAGCCATCCGGTTGTCGCATTAAGGAAGGTCCGCGGCACGGCGGCGAGGCTGGTGAACAACGCAAATTGCGTGGCGGTATAGGCCGGATGCGTGGCGCGCGCGATGTAGGCCACGAACGCGGCGGCGCCGAGGCCGACGCCGAGCGCTTCGAATCCGATCACCAGCGCGAGCGCAGCCCGTTCGATGGCACCGATCTCCAAAAACGGCCCGATGCGCGACAGCCACGCGAAGCCGAGAATCGATACGACCTGGACCACGCCGAACAGCCACAGGCCGCGGTTGATGCCGAGCTTAAGCATCCACAACCCGCCCAGTAATCCGCCGATCACGCTGGGCCACAGGCCTGCGTTTTTCGCGATGAGGCCGATATCGGATTTCGAAAAACCCATGTCCAGATAGAAGGGCGTGGCAAGCGCGGTGCACATGCTGTCGCCGAGTTTGTAGAGGAAAATGAAGCCGAGCACCAGCAACGCGCTGCGCACGCCGGCGCGGCCGATGAATTCATGGAACGGTTCGACCACGGCGTCGCGCAATGTTTTCGGGCGGGTTCCCGTTATCACGGGTTCCGCCACGAGCAGCGTCATCGCCATGCCCGGAATCATGAACAGCGCTGTGACGGCGAATACGACCGTCCAGGCAAAGTGGTCCGCCATGATCAGCGACAGCGAACCCGGCACCAGGCCCGCGATCCGGTAGGCATTGACGTGCACCGCATTCCCCAGGCCAAGCTCGGCGTTCGAAAGCAGTTCCCGGCGGTAAGCGTCGATCGCGATATCCTGCGTTGCGCTCAGAAAAGCGACGGCGGTGGCTGCATAAATCACCCAGGACAGTTCATCGCGCGGCGAAAGCGTGCCCATCCAGGCGATGGTTGCCATCAGCGCGAGTTGGGTGACCAGCATCCAGCCGCGGCGGCGGCCGAACATCGGCACCACATAACGGTCCAGGAACGGCGACCAGAGGAATTTCCAGGTGTAGGGAAACTGAATCAGCGCGAAGGCGCCGATGACCTTGAGGTTAATGCCCTCGGTGCGCAGCCAGGCCGGCAGCAGGTTGAGCAGCAGATAAAGCGGCAATCCCGAACTGAAGCCGGTGAACACGCAGATCAGCATGCGGCGCGTGAACAATGCCGAAACCATGGAGGGTTGCGTCATGCCGCCCAATCAGGCCCGATCGAAACGATACACCGCCAGCGAGCCGCGCAAGTTGGGCATCCAGGTGACCGGACGTCCGTCGACCATTACGTTTCTTTCCAGGATGCGGATGCCGTGTCCGGCGCAGAAATTTTCGAAATCGTCGATGGTGAAAAGATGGATATTGGGCGTGTCGTACCACTCGTAGGGCAGCGCCTTCGACACCGGCATGTTTCCGGCGAAGACCTGCAGGCGCGGACGCCAGTAGCCGAAATTCGGAAACGTGACGATGCCTTCACGCCCTACGCGCAGCATTTCGTTGACGATGCGTTCGGTATGGCGGATCGCCTGCAGCGTCTGCGATAGGATCACGTAGTCGAATGAGCCGTCCTCGAACCCGGACAGTCCGGATTCCAGGTCGTACTGCAGGACGTTCACGCCGCTTTTGACGCAGGCAAGCACATTGGCGTCATCGATTTCCATGCCGTAACCCGTCACGCCGCGCGCCTCCTGCAGGTGGCGCAGCAGGGAACCGTCGCCGCAACCGAGATCGAGCACCTTTGCTTCGGGCTTGATCCATTTCGCGATCGCGACGAAGTCCGGGCGCGCCGACAGGGAGACGGGGGTAGCGGAGGGCATCATGAGGCGGACACTTCCCGGGCAATGTTGTCGAAGTACGCGCGAATCAGCTTGTGGTAGCGCGGATCTTCCATCAGGAAGGCGTCGTGGCCATGCGGCGCATCGATTTCCGCATAACTCACGCTCAGGCGGTTGTCGAGCAGCGCCTTGACGATTTCGTGCGAGCGCGCCGGCGAAAACCGCCAGTCGGACGTAAACGAAACCACCAGGAACCTGGCCACTGCCGGTGCGAGTGCCGCGGACAAATCGCCGCCGCTGGCCGCGGCCGGATCGAAATAATCGAGCGCCTTGGTGATGCGCAGGTACGTATTGGCGTCGAAACGCTCCGCGAACTTGTCCGCCTGATAGCGCAGGTAGGATTCGATCTGGAACTCGACGTCGAAATTGAACTTCAGTTCGCCGCCGCGCCGTTCGCGGCCGAATTTCTCGGCCATCGCGTCATCGGAAAGATAAGTGATGTGGCCGATCATGCGCGCGATGCGCAGACCGCGCTTTGGCACGACACCCTGCACATAGTAATCGCCGCCGTGAAAATCCGGATCGGTGGTGATCGCCTGGCGCGCCACCTCGTTGAAGGCGATGTTCTGCGCCGACAGTTTGGGCGCCGCCGCGATCACGATGGAGTGCGCCACGCGCTGGGGCTGGCTGATCGTCCATTGCATCGCCTGCATCGCGCCCAGGCTCCCTCCCATGATGGCCGCGAACCGATCGATCCCGAGAAAAGTCGCCAGGCGCGACTGGGCTTCCACCCAGTCCTCGACGGTGACCACGGGAAAATCGGCGCCCCACTGCCGGCCGGTCGCGGGATTGATGCTGGCAGGCCCGGTCGATCCGTGGCAGCCGCCGATGTTGTTGACGCCGACCACGAAGAAACGATCGGTATCGAGCGGTTTCCCCGGCCCGATCAGGTTGTCCCACCAGCCGATGTTTTCGGGATCATCGGCATAGACCCCGGCGACATGGTGCGAAGCGTTGAGCGCGTGGCAGACCAGCACCGCGTTGCTGCGCGCCGCATTCAGGGTCCCGTAGGTTTCATAGGCGAGTTCGTACGCATTGAGCCGGGCGCCGCTCTTGAGCGCGATCGGATCCTCGAAGCGGGCGAGCTTGGCGCTGACGACGCCGACTGAACCTTCGGGTGGCATGGGTAAATCCGGATTATCGTAGCGCGGATTATATCGTCCGCGCCTCGGTCTTAAGGGATGGTGTTACGCGACCGGTTTGGCAACCGATAGCCGGCGCAGCATCTGCTGCACCGCGTCCGCTTTCATATCCCGATACAGCAGGAGTTGTTCCGATTCCTTGGCAAGCACTTCGGTGTCGTCGTAGGTCATGTCGCGGTGCAGGTCGATCGTGCCCGGTTGCGCCAAGTCGACTCCCGCGCGGTCGGTCAACCGATAGGACACCCTGTAGCGCAGATCGAACTCGCGCACCCTGCCGCCCGAAGACAAGGAAAGGATGCGGTTCTCCTGCAGCTCGCCCGTTATCTTGAGCACCGCCTCCGCCTCATCCCGTTTGGACACGACCTTGGTCTGGCTGCCGGAATTGATCGCCCGCTCCAGGTCGCTGGCGAACTGCGAATAACCGGCGGTTTCGATAAATATGGTCTTGTAAGGAATCGCCGCCTGGCCACGGAGCTGGAATCCGCAGGAGGAGAGGCTCATCGCGACAAGAAAAAGCGCGATAAGCAGGACTGAGGACACAGGACTTATGGGCAAAGCCCGGTTATGGCCGAAGGCCGGTACCCTTCGGGATCCAGCGAAGTCGGGCAGGCCTAAGTGAATAGCGGGCAAATGCACGCGAAGCGCCGAAAGACCCGCTGATCCAGCTTTCCGGTTCACTTGTTCGGCCTCCAAAATTACGCTTTTACCTGAGTCCCGAGTCCTAAGTCCCGAGTCCTTTTTTTCAGACAACGATATTAACCAACCGTCCCGGTACCACAATGACTTTCTTCACCACCTGCCCGGCAATGTACTTTTGCACGTTCGGATTCTCAAGTACCAGGCGCTCGATATCATCGCGCGATGCGTCACTCGGGACACGAACTGACCCCCGATGCTTGCCATTGACTTGCACGACCAGTTCGATCTCGTCTTGCAGCAGCGCCTCTTCGTCGACTTGCGGCCAGGCGGCTTCCAGGATGTCGGCTCCGAAGCCGAATTCGCGCCACAGGGTCTGGGCGATATGCGGCGCGATCGGCGATAACAGCCTGAGCAGGATGCTCATGCCTTCACGCAGCAGCGCGCCTTGGGCCGGTCCCGCATTGTCCTCCAGCAGATTGAGGATCTTCATCGCGGCCGAAGCAACCGTATTGAACTGTTTGCGCTCGTAGTCGAAATTCGCCTGCTGCAGCAACAGGTGCAACTCGCGACGCGCGCCCTTTTGCGCCGCGGGAGTCGTTGCAGCCTTGGCCGTGGCGGAGGAAATGGTCGCCCGATGATCGTGCGCGAATTTCCACAACCGGCGCAAATAACGGTATGCCCCCTCCACGCCGTCGTCGTTCCAGGCCAGCGTATCTTCCGGCGGGCTGGTGAACATCATGAAAAAGCGCGCGGTGTCCGCGCCATACTGGTCGATCAGCGACTGCGGATCCACGCCGTTGTTCTTCGACTTCGACATGGTGCGGATGCCGCCCGATTCGACCGGCTTGCCGTCAGATTTCAATCTTGCGCCTGTGCGCTTGCCCTGCTCGTCGAATTCGAGTTCGACATCGGCCGGATTGAAGTACTGCACGCGGGCGCCGTCGGACTTGCGCGAGAATATCTCGTTCAGCACCATGCCCTGCGTCAGCAATCGCGTGAACGGCTCGTCGAGTTTCGCCAGGCCGAAGTCGCGCATGACCTTGGTCCAGAAGCGCGAATAGAGCAGATGCAGGATGGCGTGCTCGATGCCGCCGATGTACTGGTCCACCGGCAGCCAGTAGTTCACCCGTTCGTCGACCATCTTTTCGTTCTGGTCCGCGCAGGCATAGCGCAGGAAATACCAGGACGAATCGACAAAGGTATCCATGGTATCGGTCTCGCGCTCGGCCGGTTTGCCGCATTTCGGACAACTGGTATTCAGGAAATCGGCGCGCTTGTTCAGCGGATTGCCGCTGCCGTCCGGCACGCAATCCTCGGGCAATACGACCGGCAGCTGGTCTTCGGGTACCGGCACGTCACCACAACTGGCGCAATGCACGATCGGGATCGGGCAACCCCAGTAGCGCTGACGCGAGACGCCCCAGTCGCGCAATCGCCAGGTGATCTGCTTGTCGCCGAGCCCCTTCGCTTTCAGATCCATCGCGATGGCCTCAACCGATTTCTTGAAATCCAGGCCGTCGTACTTGCCGGAATGGACGCAAACGCCATGGTCGGCGTACCCGGGTTGCCAGGCATCGAGGGAGTATTCGCCGCCTTCG
>JAYVMZ010000342.1:0-4717 GCA_043758735.1 Betaproteobacteria bacterium | reverse complement strand
GTTATAGCTGACCTGCTTCTGGCGCCTGCGATCGGTTTCGGCGATCGCACGATGCATGGAGTTGGTCATCCTGTCCGCGTACATGATCGCCTTGCCGTTCAGGTGCCGCGCCGCCCGTCCGATGGTCTGGATCAGCGACCGCTCCGAACGCAGGAAGCCTTCCTTATCCGCGTCCAGGATTGCCACCAGCGACACCTCGGGAAGGTCCAGCCCTTCGCGCAACAGGTTGATGCCCACCAGCACGTCGAATTCGCCGAGGCGCAAGTCACGGATGATCTCCACCCTCTCCACGGTCTCGATGTCCGAATGCAGGTAGCGCACCCTGACGCCGTGCTCGGAGAGATAGTCGGTCAGATCCTCGGCCATGCGCTTGGTGAGCGTCGTCACCAAAACCCTTTCTTTACGCCCGACACGCTCGGTGATCTGGGACAGCAGGTCGTCCACTTGAGTCGCGGCTGGCCGCACTTCAATTTCCGGGTCGATCAGCCCGGTCGGCCTGACCACCTGTTCGACGACCTGTCCCTGATGCTCGCGTTCGTACTCCGCCGGCGTCGCGGACATGAAAATCGCCTGCGGCGTGATTTTTTCGAATTCGTCGAAACGCAGCGGCCGGTTGTCGAGCGCGCTCGGCAGGCGAAACCCGTAGTCGACCAGGTTCTCCTTCCTGGCGCGGTCGCCCTTGTACATGCCGCCGATTTGCGGAATGGTGACGTGGCTCTCGTCGATGATCATCAGCGCGTTGAGCGGCAGGTAGTCGAGCAGCGTGGGCGGCGGTTCGCCGGGTTTGCGGCCGGACAAGTGGCGCGAATAGTTCTCGATGCCTTTCGAGAAACCCAGTTCGTTCAGCATCTCGAGGTCGAAGCGCGTGCGCTGCTCAATGCGCTGCGCCTCCAGCAACTTGCCCGTCGTCTGGAAGTATTCGATGCGTTCGCGCAATTCCACTTTGATTGCCTCTATCGCGCGCAAGGTCGTCGCGCGCGGCGTGACATAGTGGCTCGACGGATACACGGTAAAGCGGGGAATCTTTTGCAGGATCTGGCCTGTCAGCGGATCGAACAGGCTCAGGGTCTCCACGTCGTCGTCGAACAGGGTAATGCGCAGGGCCACTTCCGAGTTCTCGGCGGGAAAAACATCGATCACGTCGCCCCTCACCCGGTAGACGCCGCGACGGAATTCAAGCTCGTTGCGGTCGTATTGCATCTCGGTGAGCCGCGAAATGATGTCGCGCTGGCTCAGGCGCTCCTTCTCGCGCAGATGCAGGATCATGCCGTGGTAGTCGACCGGATCGCCAATGCCGTAGATCGCGGAAACCGTCGCCACGATTACGGTGTCGTCGCGTTCGAGCAGCGATTTGGTCGCGGACAACCGCATCTGCTCGATATGCTCGTTGATGCTCGAATCCTTTTCGATGAACAGGTCGCGCGAGGGAACGTAGGCTTCCGGCTGATAATAGTCGTAGTAGGAAACGAAATACTCGATGGCGTTTTCCGGGAAGAATTCGCGCATTTCGCTGTATAGCTGGGCTGCGAGCGTCTTGTTTGGCGCCATGATGATCGCCGGCCGGCCGGTCCGCGCGATCACATTGGCCATGGTGAACGTCTTGCCGGACCCGGTTACGCCGAGCAGCGTCTGAAAGGCCAGCCCGTCGTTCAATCCTTCAACCAGGGCGGCAATGGCTTCGGGTTGGTCTCCGGCCGGTTCGAAAGGCTGATGCAGCAGGAACGGGCTATTGGGGAATGTGAGTGTCACGGTACAATGTTGCCCTTCTGAATTTTCGATGTTATCACGATGAACGCACCCCACCGGAACTCACTCCTGGCTGCCGTACTGATGGCCCCGAAAGACCCTATCCTCGGGGTCACGGAAACCTTCAATGCCGACAAGAATCCGCACAAGGTCAACCTGGGCGTGGGCATTTATTACGATGACAACGGCAAGGTGCCGCTGCTTGAGTGCGTGCGCCAGGCGGAGAACCTGCTTGCCGAAAAATCCGCTCCGCGCAGCTATCTGCCGATCGATGGCTTGCCTGCCTATGACCGCGTCGTCAGGGAATTGGTTTTCGGCGCGGACAGCGCGGCGGTCAGGGAAAACCGGGTAATCACGGTCCAGACGCTGGGCGGAACCGGCGGCCTCAGGGTCGGCGCCGATTTCCTGCGCCGCCTGCTGCCGCAATCCCAGGTGTGGATATCGGATCCGAGCTGGGAGAATCACCGCGCGCTGTTCGAGAATGCCGGATTCACAGTCAACACCTATCCCTACTACGATGCCCCCTCGCATGGCATCAATTTCAGCGGCATGCTGGACTCGCTCAAGGCGCTGCAGCCCGGAAGCATCGTCGTGCTGCACGCCTGCTGCCACAACCCGACCGGGGTGGATCTGACGGCCGCGCAATGGACTGAAGTTATCGACACTGTCGTTTCCCGCGGCCTCTTGCCTTTCGTCGATATCGCCTACCAGGGATTCGGCGATGGCATCGACGCCGACGGTGAAGTCGTGCGGCGCTTCGCGCAAGCCGGATGCCCGGTGTTCGTGTCAAACTCCTTCTCCAAGTCGTTCTCGCTGTATGGCGAGCGCATCGGTTCGCTGAGCGTCGTCGCCAGCGACAGCGCCGAAGCGGCGCGCGTGCTGAGCCAGTTGAAGCGCGTCGTGCGGACCAATTATTCGAACCCACCGACTCACGGCGGCCAGATCGTCGCTACCGTTCTTACCAGCCCGGAACTGCGCGCTTTGTGGGAAAAGGAACTCGGCCAGATGCGCGATCGCATCCGGGAAATGCGCCGCCAGCTGGTGGAAAAACTCAGCGCGCGGCTGCCAAAATCCGACTTCGGCTACGTGACCAGGCAGCGCGGCATGTTTTCCTATTCCGGGCTTTCGAAAGGTGCCGTAGATCGCCTGCGCGATGAATTTTCCGTTTACGCAATCGACACCGGTCGCATCTGCGTGGCAGCGTTGAATACGCGCAACCTCGATCACGTGACCGAAGCGATTGCGAAAGTAACCAGCTAGCGGGAATCAGCGCCCGGTGTGTGCGGGCGAGGGCCGCTTGTTCTCGTCGGCAGCCGCCTGATCCTTGGACTGCTGGGTCGCTTCCGCCTGCGCGGGCTCGAACTTTTTCTTTTTCGGCTTCCCGCCGAAGAGCCTCTGCGTCATGCGCGCCGCTTTCATGCCGACTGTCGTGCCAAGGCCAGGACCGAGCAGTGCCGTGCCAGCCGCGGCGCCGGCCAAAGCCATCTTGGAAGGATACAGGGACGGATTCTGCACGGTTCCGGAAAGCGCAAGCGGCGTGCTGACCAGTACCGAAGTACCCTTGATTGCAACATCGACCTGACCGGAGAGTTCCTGCTTCGATGAGATCGTCACCTCCGCTTCCGCAGTCAGCACACCCGAACCGATTTCGACTTTGGTCAGGTAATACGCGGCCGAGTCGACACCGAGATGGCCGGAAAAATTGTCGAAACGCGTCTCCCCGCCCTTAAGTGCGTCCTTATTCAACAGCGCTTTCGGCGCGTTGCTGAGATCGAAGTTGTAGAGGATGCCTTTCTCCACCTTGAAGTCCGATTCGACGTCCACCGCTTCACTGAGCTGGGCAGCCGAAGGCGCGCGCATGTCGACAACGGGATTGGCCGTCAGCCGGCCGCTGATCGTCGTATCTTTCGTGAACAGCGCCACGACGGGTTGAATTTCCACATCGCGGATATCCAGATTGCCGGCGATGGTCCATTCGTTCGCCCAGCCGATAGTCAGCTTGCCCGCGGCGGTGCCGTTGTACAGGCGACCCTCGATGGAGGGAAGCGCCAGTCCCTGCTGCGGATTGAGCGTGCCCGAAGCGGAAAGCTTAGTCATCAGCAGTGGCGGCCCGGCGGGCGGTTTCCAGTCGCGCGCCGTTATTTCCACGGTGAAGTTCTTGCCGCGCGGCACCAAGGTCGCCTTTACATGATCGTGATCCGCACGCACCTGGGCGCTGGCTAGCCCGCCCTCCGCAGTCAGTTCCAGATCGACATCGATCTGGCGCAGCTTGAAGTCGTTCAGGTTGACGAAGGCGTCCCTGATCTCTATGTGCTCCACACGCACCGGGGCAGGTTCGGCACTGCCGGATCTGCCGGCCCATGCTGACGCCTTGGCAATCAGGGGCTGGCCGATGACGACACCGCGCATGCTGATTTCGCTGATGACCCTCGGGGTACTGAAAAGCGACGTAAGCCGGGGCCTGACGACAATCTTCTCGACTTGGAGGAAAGGTTTCTCGCCTACTGCGATGCCCTCTAGCGTCAGGTGCGGGAGCGGCAGGAAAAACAGGCGCAGCGAAGCAACCTTGACCGGCGCTTTCAATTGCTCGGAAGCAATCCGTTCGATTTGCGGAATGAAATGGCCCAGCGGCAGCAGGAAAGGAACGACGAACAGCGCCGCCAGCACGATGGCAGCACCAAGCACTATTCGCTTGTGGGACTTCATTGGGATTTCGCCACTTGAGCCCTCCTCGCCGCAGCGCCATGGGACTAGAACTGGCCAGACCCTCGATCGGCGCGAGATAGGTGCTTGAAGGTTTTGGCTCCCTGACCTGGACTCGAACCAGGGACCTGCGGATTAACAGGGGTGCTATAGACGCATTTTAACTGAAAATAGGCCCGCCCTCACTCGCCTACGCACGGCGAAAGTCGCCAATATCGTCACGCTGGTTCTAGCATTTTTAAAGCGGAGCACCGAAGTGTCTTTGGCG
>JAYVMZ010000341.1:0-3477 GCA_043758735.1 Betaproteobacteria bacterium | reverse complement strand
GGGCGACGTCGTCAACATCGACATTACGGTGATCAAGGACGGCTTTCACGGTGACACCAGCCGCATGTTTTATGTGGGAGAACCCTCGATCCAGGCGCGCCGGCTGGCGGAAATCACCTACGAGTGCATGTGGCGCGGCATCCAGGCCGTGAAGCATGGCGCTTACCTGGGCGACATCGGCGAGGTCATCCAGAACCATGCCGAGGAACACGGTTTTTCCATCGTGCGCGAGTTCTGCGGCCATGGCATCGGCAGAAAATTCCATGAGGAACCGCAGGTACTTCACTATGGCCGCGCCGGAACCGGCATAAAGCTCCAATCCGGCATGATTTTCACGGTCGAACCCATGATCAACGCCGGCAAGGCCGGCATCCGCCAGCTCGCCGACGGGTGGACCGTCGTCACCAAGGATCATTCGTTGTCGGCGCAGTGGGAACACACCGTACTGGTCACCGATACCGGCCATGAAGTATTGACGGTGTCGCCCGGCGCACCGCCGCCACCGTCGTTCGCGGCTTAGATGGCGTCCGCAACCGCCTCGAGCGTGGCGCGAACCGCCGCACTGTCCTCGAACGTCACTGGCTGGCGCGACACGCTGGCGCAGGGACGCGCGGCGCTGAAGGCAGCCTTCTCCGGCAAACCCGATGCAAGGAAAGCCCTGCAACGGCAATGCGCCCTCGTGGACACGGCGCTCCAGGCCATCTGGAGCGAAACCGGGCAATCCGCCGATCTGGCACTCGTCGCGGTCGGCGGCTATGGCCGCGGCCTGCTCTATCCCTATTCCGACGTCGACGTCCTGATCCTGCTTCCCGACGCAATTGCGGATAGCGCGCGCGCCAGTGTCGAAGCCTTGGTCGGCGTGCTCTGGGACATCGGATTGGAAATCGGCCACAGCGTGCGCACCATCGGCGAATGCCAGGAGGAAGCACGGCGCGACATCACCATCCAGACCACGTTGCTGGAATCGCGCTTGATCGCCGGCAACCTGAACCACTACAAACGTTTCTCGGCCGCTATCGTCAAGGATCTGGACGTCGACTATTTCGTCGAATCCAAGTTGCTCGAACAGCAGCAGCGTCATACGCGCTTCAACGATACCGCCTACAACCTCGAGCCGAACGTCAAGGAAAGCCCAGGTGGCCTGCGCGACCTGCAGAACATCCTCTGGATCAGCCGCGCCGCCGGCCTCGGCCACAGCTGGCAAGACCTGACCAAGCAGAAAATCCTGACGCGTGAGGAAGCGCGCCAGCTGAAGCGCCACGAAGCCACGTTGGCGGTGCTGCGCGTGCGCCTGCACTACCTGACCAATCGGCGCGAAGACCGCCTGTTGTTCGATTTCCAGTCTACGCTCGCCAAGGAATACGGCTTGGCCGATACGCCGGCGCGGCGCGCCAGCGAGCAACTGATGCAGATGTTCTACACGACTGCAAAGGCAGTGCAGTTGCTCAATACCATCGTGCTGCAGAACCTGCGGCGGCGGATTTTCGCCGGCCCTGCGGCGCAGCCGCGCGACCTGAACGAGCGCTTCCGCATCAATGCGGAATTGCTCGAAGCGAGCCATGGCCTGTTCCAGCGCCAGCCCTCGGCCATATTCGAGGCATTCCTGCTGCTGCAGGATCATCCTGAACTGAAAGGCTTCGCCGTACCGACGATGCGTGCCTTGTGGCATGCGCGCGACCACATCGATGCCGCGTTCAGACGCAACGCCGAGAATCGCGCGCGCTTCATGGAAATCCTGCGCCGCCCTACGGGCATCACGCACGCACTGCGCCGGATGAATCAGTACGGCGTGCTGGGCCGCTATCTGCCGGCCTTCGGGCGCATTGTCGGCCGCATGCAGCACGACCTGTTCCACGTCTACACGGTAGATGAACACATCCTCATGGTGGTGCGCAACCTGCGCCGCTTCGCGGTAGCCGAAATGGCGCACGAGTATCCGCTGTGCAGCCGCCTGATCGCGGAATTCGAACGCATCGAAGTCCTCTATCTCGCCGGGCTGTTCCACGACATCGCCAAGGGCCGTGGCGGCGACCACTCCAAGCTCGGCATGGCGGATGCGACCAGGTTTTGCCGCGCTCACGGCTTGTCGAAGGAAGATACCGAACTGGTGACCTGGCTGGTCGAGCAGCACCTGATGATGTCCGCCACCGCCCAGAAGCAGGATTTGTCGGATCCCGATGTGATCCGCGCCTTCGCAGACAAGGTGGGAGATTACCGGCAGCTGGTGGCGCTCTACCTGCTTACCGTGGCGGACATCCGTGGCACCAGCCCGAAGGTATGGAATGCCTGGAAGGCAAAACTGCTCGAGGACTTGTTCCGCGCCGCGCGCCGGCTGCTCAATCCGGGCAACGCACCGGCTGAGAATACGCTGCAGGCGCGTCAGGAGCGCTCCCTCGCAAAATTGCGCGCGTATGCGATCTCGGAAGATGCCCCGCACAAATTGTGGGACAAGCTCGACGACAGCTATTTCCTGCGCCACGACGAGAAGGACATCGTATGGCATACGCGCCAGTTGTACTTCCGCGTTGATACCTCGGCGCCTGTTGTCAAGGCGAGGCTGTCTCCGATTGGCGAAGGCTTGCAGGTGATGATTTATGCACCTGACGAGAAATCGCTGTTCGCCCGCATCTGCGGATTTTTCCAGAGCATCAGCTTCAGCATCGTTGAAGCCAAGATTTACACCACGCGCCACGGCTATGCGCTGGACAGTTTCCAGGTCATGGATCCGGCGCGCGCCACTTCGCACTATCGTGACCTGATCAGCTATATCGAGCATGAACTCAATATCCGGCTGAAGGCGCACGGCGAACTGCCCGCACCGTGTAAAACCAGGCTGTCGCGCCAGGTCAAATACGTGCCAATGACGCCGGAGGTCAAGATCCGCCCGGATGAGAAAGGCGCCTACTACTATTTGAACGTAGTTGCCGGGGATCGGCCGGGCCTGCTGTACCGCATAGCGCGCGTGCTCGACAATTACGACATCAATCTCTACACGGCGAAAATCAACACGCTGGGAGAGCGCGCCGAAGACACCTTCCTGGTCAACGGCGATGCATTGCGCGACACCAAGAAAGTGGTGCGCCTGGAAACCGAACTGCTGCAGGAACTGCAGCCCTGGGCAGGCGCTGCGGTCTAGTCGTCCACGATCTGCTGGCCGGGAAACAATGCCTCGTTGAAGCCGAAGTTGCGCAGGTCGCGCACGCGCATTGGGTAGAGGATGCCCAACAGATGATCGGATTCATGCTGCACCACCCGGGCATGGAATCCAGACACGGTGCGGTCGACGGCGTCGCCGAATTGGTCGAAACCGCGATAGCGTAATTGGGTGTAGCGAGGCACGACGCCGCGCATACCCGGCACCGACAGGCAACCCTCCCATCCCTCTTCCATCTCCGCGCCGACCGGTTCAAGGGTCGGATTGATCAGAACCGTGTACGGCACTTCCTCGGCGTCCGGATAACGCGGATTGGCGCCGAC
>JAYVMZ010000340.1:0-12999 GCA_043758735.1 Betaproteobacteria bacterium | reverse complement strand
ACCAGTTGCCGAATTTCGATACTGCGCTGGCCGATTTCAACCTGGCGCAGATTTTTACCGAGAACCAGTTCAGTGGGGGCGACCGCATCAATGACGCGAACCAGCTTACCGCCGCAGTGACTAGCCGCCTGATCGATGCGGAGTCCGGCAATGAACAACTGCGTTTCGCGCTCGGCGAGCGCTTTTACTTCAAGGAACAGCAGGTTTCACTCACCCCGGAGGTGCGCGATTCGACTCGTTCCGATGTGCTGGCCGCGATGACCGGACAGATCACCAATCACTGGTATACGGATCTGGGCGTGCAATACAGCATCGGACAGAGCCGCGTGGAACGCGGCAATGCCGTGATGCGTTATCAGCCGGAGATCGGCAAAGTGTTCAATCTAGGCTACCGCTTTACCCGGGATTCCATCGAGCAGGCGGATGTATCTGCGGAATGGCCGATCGGCGGCCGCTGGACAGGATTGGTACGTTACAACTACTCCTTGCAGGACAAGCGCCTGCTGGAGGGACTGTTTGGGCTCGAGTACAATGCCGGTTGCTGGGCAGCACGGGTTGTCCTGCACCGCTTCGCCAGTGCGACCCAGGAATACGTCAACGCGATGTTCTTTCAGCTGGAGTTGACGGGGGTATCGCGCATCGGTTCGAACCCGCTGGAACTGCTGCGCCAGAATATCACCGGCTATGAAAAAACAAACGACAACCGGCCGATCAATTTCAATCCATTCCCGTCGTTTTGATGCCGGAACGCCCGCCCGATGCCCTTGTCTATAGCCGCAGTAACGTATTCCATCCGATTTGCAGCAATGAATATGAAAAATCGAATTCACTTCTACGCATTGATGCTGTGCATCGCGTTGCCGGCAGCGGCAGCGCCGGACGAACGAAAGAAAAGCGAAAACCTGGTATTGGACCGGGTCGTCGCCGTGGTCAACACCGAAGTCGTCACCCGGCTCGATCTCGACGAACAGGTAAAAATCGCGTCGCAGCAGCTCAAACGCCAAGGTACGCCCTTGCCGGCTGCGGATGTTCTCGAGCGCCAATTGCTCGAACGGCTGGTCACTGCAAAAGTGCTCGCACAGACCGCCAAGGAGACTGGATTGCGCGTGGACGACACGCAATTGCAACGCTCGATCGAACGCATTGCGCAGGAAAACAAGGTTTCGCCCGAGGCATTTCGCAAAATGCTGGAGGGCGACGGCATCGACTTCAATCGTTTTCGGGAGGAATTGCGCAACGAAATCCTGATCGCCCGGTTGAAGGAACGCGAAGTCGACAGCAAGATCCTGATCACCGATGCCGAGATCGACAATTACCTGAAGAACCAGCAAAGCCAGGGCGGCAAGGACGAGGAGTACAGCCTTTCCCATATCCTGGTCCTGGTGCCCGAACAGGCCAGCCCGGAACAGATCCAGACCAAACGCATCATCGCCGAAAAGGCGCTCGAGCAGATCAAGGGCGGCGCGGATTTTCGGCAGGTTTCCGCCGGCGTATCGGACGCGCAGAATGCACTTGACGGCGGGCCGCTGGGGTGGCGGCCGGCCGCGCGTCTTCCGCAGATTTTCGTAGACTCCGTCAAGACCATGAAAGTCGGGGACGTCAGCCCGGTCCTGCGCAGCGCCAATGGATTCCATATCATCAAGCTGGCGGACAAGCGTGGCAATGACTCCCCGGTGATCATCCAGCAGACGCACGCGCGGCATATCCTGATCCGTCTCAACGAAGTGGTGTCCGAGGCGGAAGCCAAGCAGCGGTTGACCAACCTCAAGGAGCGCATCGAAAATGGCACCAGCTTCGTCGAACTTGCGCGCCTGCAATCCGAGGACGCGAGCGCGTCGCGCGGGGGCGACCTTGGCTGGCTGTCCCCCGGGGACACGGTGCCGGAGTTTGAACGCGCAATGAATGGCCTTGAGCCGGGACAGGTTAGCGACCCGGTGCAATCTCCCTTCGGCTGGCACCTTATCCAGGTCGTCGAGCGGCGCAACGAAGACATGTCCAAGGAACGCCAGCGCGTGCTTGCACGCCAGTCGATCCGCACGCGCAAGGCCGACGAGGCTTACCAGGAATGGGTGCGCCAGCAACGCGACCGCGCGTACGTGGAATTGCGCCTGGAAGAACACTGAAGGGCGGCGGTATTCGCAGTTGCCGCGCCGTCATCGGTGATCCAACGTCAGGCGCGGTGCTTGTGAGTTTTCACTGAGGCGCCAGTTGCCGGAATTCTGTGCATACACCACGCAAACGTTTTGGCCAGAATTTCCTCGAGGATCGGAGTGTGGTCGAACAGATTATTGCGGCCATACGTCCGCAATCCGGCGAACGGATCGTTGAGATCGGTCCAGGCCTTGGCGCATTGACGCTGCCCCTGTTACAGCGACTCGGCCATCTTGACGTGATCGAAATCGACCGCGACATTGTGGCTGACCTGCGCGCAGCCCATTCTGTTGACCGGTTGACCATACACGAAGGCGACGCGCTCGAATTCGATTTTACGACCCTCGGTTGCGACTTGCGCGTGGTCGGAAACCTGCCCTACAACATTTCCACGCCATTGTTGTTTCATTTGACCGGCGCCGCCTGCGCAGTCCGCGATGCACACTTCATGCTCCAGCGCGAAGTCGTCGAGCGCATGAGCGCGCAGCCCGGCAGCGCCGAATACGGAAGGTTGTCGGTCATGTTGCAGTATCGCTGGAGCATCGATTCCCTGTTCGATGTTCCGCCCACCGCGTTTCGGCCGGCACCCAAGGTCTGGTCGTCGATCGTGCGCATGATTCCGTACAAGGCATTGCCGATCCTTGCACGCAACGAGGATTTGTTCGCCGATGTGGTGATGCGCGCGTTCGGCCAGCGGCGCAAGACGCTGCGCAATACCCTGCGGGAAAAACTGACCACGGCAGGTTTCGAGCAACTCGGGATCGATCCGGCGGCGCGGGGGGAGACCCTGGGTGTCGATGATTTCGTGCGGATCGCGAATTTTATCGCTGACGACGCAGCCTGAACTTCAGCGTCAGTGTTTGCGCTGGATGAACTCGATCTTGTAGCCGTCCGGATCTTCGACGAAAGCGATCACAGTG
Organism: Betaproteobacteria bacterium; assembly: GCA_043758735.1. GTDB lineage: Bacteria > Pseudomonadota > Gammaproteobacteria > Burkholderiales > JACQAP01 > JACQAP01. The sequence goes on along the minus strand of JAYVMZ010000340.1, from coordinate 9,928 downwards.
GTCCCATGCTTCATCGGGCCGGCTTCGCGCGTGACCCGGCCGCCGCGCTTTTTGACTTCGTCGCAGGCCTTGTAGGCATCGTCGACTTCCAGCGCGACGTGTCCGTAGCCGGTGCCAAGATCGTATTTGCCCGTGTCCCAGTTGTGGGTCAGTTCGAGCACGGCCTCCTGGTCTTCGGCGCCGTAGCCGACGAAGGCCAGCGTGAAACGGCCTTCGGGATAGTCCTTCTGACGCAGAACTTGCATGCCCAACACGTTGGTGTAGAAATCGATCGAGCGCTTCAGGTCGCCGACGCGCAACATCGTGTGGAGTATTCGCATGTCCGTCTCCTCTAGATTTCGACCAGCTCGAAGTCTTCCTTGCGCGCGCCGCATTCCGGACACACCCAGTTGACGGGAACGTCCTCCCAGCGGGTGCCGGCGGGGATGCCCTCCTCGGGCAGACCTGCGCCTTCATCATAAATGAAGCCGCAGATTAAACACATGTAGGTCTTGTAGGGTTGGTCGTCGTTCGCGGCCATAGTGAGCGGGGCTTTCGGTTAAACTTCCATTTTAGTCGAAACGCCGCCGCGACCTACACCGCCGTGCCTGCATCGCCTCCCATTGTTCTCGTATTTTCCGGCACCGATCCGAGCGGAGGAGCCGGCATGCACGCGGACATTCTCACGCTGTCGAGCATGGGATGCCATGCGCTGTCCGTGGTCACAGCCATCACGATCCAGGACACCATGGGTGTGGAGGATGTGCTGCCCATCGACGCGGAGTGGGTGGCGGACCAGGCGCGCTGCGTGCTCGAAGACGTGCCGGTGGCGGTGTTCAAGATCGGCCTGCTCGGCAGCGTCGAAGCCGTCGCGGCCATCGCGGAGGTGGTATCCGACTATCCCGATATTCCGCTGGTGCTTGATCCGATCCTCGCCTCGGGGCGGGGCGACGAACTGGCTTCCGAGGATCTCATTTCGGCCATGCGCGAACTGCTGATCCCGCAGACGACCCTGATTACGCCCAACAGCCTGGAAGTGCGCCGGCTCGCACAGGACGACGATGCCGACGAAGACGACAATCCGGACCTCGGGGAATGCGCGCGCAGGATTCTGGCCCTGGGTTGCGAATACGTCCTGATCACCGGCACGCACGAAAATACGCCGCAGGTCATCAATACGCTTTACGAGCAGCAGGGTGTGGTGCGAACGGACTCCTGGCAGCGGCTTGCGGGCACCTATCACGGCTCGGGATGCACGCTGGCCTCTGCCGTAGCGGCTACCATCGCCAACGGCCTTGCCATTCCGGAAGCGGTGCGCGATGCGCAGGAATATACCTGGCAGACGCTCAAGCACGCCTATCGGACCGGCATGGGGCAACTGGTGCCGGACCGCCTCTTCTGGGCCCGTGAGGAAGAGCGGGAGGATGAGCAAGCGAGTTAACGGTTTGTACGCCGTCACGCCGGAATCGGCCGACTCAATTGCGTTGATCGGCAAGGTCGACGCGGCGTTGCGCGGCGGCGCCCATGTCGTGCAATACCGCAGCAAGTCGGCCGAAGACTCGCTGCGCCACGCGCAGGCGGCGCACATTGCGCGCTTGTGCCGGTCGCACAACGCACTTTTCATCGTTAACGACAGCGTCGAGCTTGCCCGAGCGGTCAGCGCCGATGGCGTCCACCTTGGCAAGGACGACGGCGACGTGGTCGCGGCGCGTGCCGTGCTGGGACATGGAAAGCTGATTGGTGTGTCCTGCTATGACGATATTGTCCGCGCGCGGGCAGCGCAATCACAAGGTGCGGACTACGTGGCCTTCGGCAGTTTTTTCCCCTCGGCCACCAAGCCCATGGCGCGACGGGCAGGTCTGGACCTCCTGCGCATTGCGGCGTCGGAAATTTCGCTCCCGGTCGTCGCAATCGGCGGCATTAGCGAGGACAATGCTGCCGCATTGATCGCCGCCGGCGCCGATGCTATTGCTGTGGTCAGTACCCTGTTTGATGCGCCCGACGTCGAGGCGCAAGCGCGCCGGTTCGCGCGCCTGTTTTCCATCCGCCTCAATTCGTGAGACTCAGCGTGAAATCCAGAAACGAAATCCTGTTCGAAAAATCACAGCATGTCATCCCCGGGGGCGTCAATTCGCCGGTGCGGGCATTCCGTTCGGTCGGCGGCACGCCGGTTTTTTTCGCACGCGGCGAAGGCCCATATGTGTGGGACGCCGATGGACGGCGTTATATCGATTACGTCGGTTCCTGGGGGCCGCTCGTGCTTGGCCATGCCCATCCGCAGGTCGTCAAGGCGGTACAGGATGCCGCCGCCCTGGGCCTGAGCTTCGGCGCGCCGACCGAATCCGAACTGGAGATGGCCGAATGGATCACCCATTGCCTGCCTTCGATGCAGCAGGTGCGCCTGGTCAGTTCAGGCACCGAAGCGACGATGACGGCGATCCGGCTCGCGCGCGGTTTTACCGGTCGGCCGAAGATCGTCAAATTCGAAGGTTGCTATCACGGCCATGCCGATTCGTTGCTGGTGAAAGCGGGCTCGGGCGCGTTGACCCTGGGGCAACCGAGTTCTGCGGGCGTACCTGCGGAGATCACGGCGCATACCATCGTACTCGACTATAACGATGCCGCCATGCTGGAAGCCGCTTTCAAGGCGCAAGCCGACAAAATTGCGGCAGTCATCGTCGAGCCGGTGGCCGGCAACATGAACCTGGTCAAGCCCGCCAAGGAATTTCTCAATGCGATGCGCGAGCTATGCACGCGCTACGGCGCGGTCTTGATTTTCGACGAGGTGATGACGGGGTTTCGCGTTGGTCTGCAGGGCGCACAGGGATTGTTCGGCATCACGCCGGATCTCACCACGCTCGGCAAAGTCATCGGTGGCGGCATGCCGGTCGGGGCATTCGGCGGCCGGCGCGACATCATGCAGTCGATCGCGCCGCTGGGCCCGGTTTATCAGGCCGGCACGCTGTCGGGGAATCCGGTCGCGGTTGCCGCGGGCCTCGCGACACTCAAACTGGTTCAGGTTCCCGGATTTTTCGAACGCCTGACGGCGAATACTACGAAACTCATCGGTCGACTTCAGGCTGTCGCACGCGATTCGGGAATTGCATTTTCGGCGCAGTCGGTGGGGGGAATGTTCGGGGTTTATTTCCGCGCGACGCCACCGGAGACTTACGCGCAGGTCATGGAATGCGATACGGCTGCTTTCAATCGCTTTTATCACGCGCTACTGGCTGAAGGCGTGTACTTCGCGCCATCCGCCTATGAAGCCGGATTTGTGTCCGCCGCGCACGGCGATGCGCAGATCGAGGCGACCGCGGCGGCCGCAAAAATTGCGTTCGGGAAAGTCGCCGCTGCGTGAAAATTGCCCGCGGCTCATTGCAAGCCCGAAATGTATTCCGCGAGCGCGGCGATTTCCTTGTCGGTCAGCTTGCCGGCGGTGGATCGCATCATTTGATTGGGATCGTTGGCGCGCTCTCCGGCACGGAAGGCTTTCAGCTGCGAGGCAACGTAGTCGGCATGCTGGCTGGCAAGTCGAGGATATTGAGCCGGAATTCCGGCACCGTTGGGCGAATGGCAACCGGCACACGCTGCAACCCCGTTCGCTGCATTGCCGCCGCGATAGAGCTTGCGGCCCTTCGCCACCAGGTCCTTGTCCTTGGCGCCCATCTGTTTCGGCTTTTGCGAAGAGTAATATGCGGCCAGATCACGCATGTCTTCGGCCGAAAGGTTCGCCACCATGCCAGCCATGACCGGATTGTAGCGCGCTCCCGATTTGAATTCCGTCAATTGCTTGAACAGGTAGTCCTCATGTTGCCCGGCGAGAGTCGGATTGGCCGGCAGGAAACTGTTGCCGTCGAATCCATGACAGGCCGCGCATACCTTGCCGACGATTGCCTGCCCCTTGGCGGCATTGCCCGCAGCGTGCGCAGAAGTGATGGAAATGAGTGCGATCAGCGTCGCGACGAAACGATTCATGAATGCTCCCTGATTTGCCGCGGAATCAGGCACCACACCGGGCCCGACCGCGTCGACATTTTAACGTAACTCATGAGCCAATCAGGGTTGTTTCGCGACATTGCGTTCTTCACCTCGGCCGCAGACGAAAGCGGGCTGCCGCCGTCGCAGGTGGAGGTCGCCTTTGCCGGTCGTTCGAACGCCGGCAAATCAAGCGCCATCAACGCGCTTGCGCAACGCCATCGCATGGCATTCGTCAGCAAGACGCCGGGACGCACGCAGCAGATCAATTTTTTCAGCCTCGGACCGGAGCGTTTTCTGGTGGACTTGCCGGGTTACGGCTATGCCAAGGTCCCGCGGGGCATGAGAAACGAATGGGAGCAGCTGATCTCGGGCTATTTGCAACTGCGCCCGGCGCTGCGCGGCCTGATCGTGATCATGGACATCCGCCATCCGATGAAGGACCTCGACCGCCAACTGCTGGCGTGGTTCGAAGGAACGGGAAAGCCGGCCCATGTCCTGCTGGCCAAAGCCGACAAACTCGGCCGGCAACCGCAGATGGAACAGCTACGGAATACGACCAAGATCCTGGCCGCAGATTTTCCCAATGTCTCGGTGTCTTTGTTCTCAGCACACACCAGAATCGGCCTTGACGAGGCAGAAGCGGTGTTGAACCGTTGGTACGCGCCGGCCCAGGCGGATGCCGGCGGGTAAAATACAAAACCCCCCGGTTAAAGGGGACTAAAACCGGGGGGGCCAAGCAAAGCCTCAATTGGATTAAGGCACCCGCTCAGGGAGGTGAAGCGGGAGACATCGCTGTCTACAGTCTCAGAGTGCCGCCGCAGGCGAAAGTTCCGATGGCTTAATTTTTAAATCATTTCAATAAATTACCGTCAGTACGAGAGGATCGACCGTCATGCATGTATTGGGAAAGTTTCCGCGCCGCAGGATGCGCCGGCTACGCCACGACGAGTTTTCGCGCCGGCTGGTACGGGAGCATCGCCTGTCCGCCGACGACCTGATTTATCCGGTATTCGTCATCGACGGGCAAAACCGCAGCGAAGCGGTGCCCTCCATGCCGGGGGTGGATCGCATGTCCATCGACCTGCTTCTCGAGCAGGCGCGGCGCTGTGTGGAATTGAAAATTCCGGCCATCGCGCTTTTTCCGGTGGTGGATAACAGTCTGCGAACCGCAGATGCACGGGAAGCCTTCAATCCGCAAGGCTTGGCTCCGCGCACGATTCGCGCGCTCAAGGAGAACTTTCCCGAACTCGGCGTCATTACCGACATCGCGCTCGATCCCTATACGAGCCACGGACAGGACGGGCTCATCGATGACAGCGGTTATGTGCTCAACGACGAGACCATCGAGACGCTGGTAAAACAGGCGTTGTCGCATGCGCAGGCCGGCGTCGACATCGTTGCGCCGTCGGACATGATGGACGGCCGCATCGGTGCGCTGCGCGAGGCGCTCGATGCAGGCAAGTACATCCATACGCGCATCCTTGCCTATGCCGCCAAATATGCGTCGAGTTTTTACGGCCCGTTCCGGGACGCGGTGGGCTCTTCCGCAACGCTTGGCAAGGGCAACAAATACACTTATCAGGTTGACCCGGCCAATTCCAACGAAGCGTTGTGGGAAGTGGCGATGGACCTCGAAGAAGGCGCCGACATGGTGATGGTGAAGCCCGGCATGCCTTATCTGGACATGGTGCGCCGCGTGAAGGATGAATTCGGCGCGCCTACCATGGTGTACCAAGTCAGCGGCGAGTACGCGATGCTCAAGGCGGCCGGGCAAAATGGCTGGATCGATGAACGCAAGTGCGTCATGGAAGCCTTGCTGTCGTTCAAGCGTGCCGGTGCCGACGCAATCCTGACTTACTTCGCGCTCGACGCAGCCGCCTGGCTCAAGGAAGAAGCTTAAAGACCCGCTCAGGCGCCGGCCACGTCGCTTCCAGCAAGCGCGGCATCCAACCAGTCTATGCGTACGCGTTCCAGCGGCCGGCCCTCGGGCGTGGCGCGAATCCGCGCACGCAGGTCGCGCGGGGTGAATACGGTGATGTCGAAATCCGCATCTTCCGTGCTGACGCTGAAGTTCGGCACCCCGCGCGATTCGTCGCCGATTTGGAGGCGGCGTTCCCCGCTGCGATAGGCAATTTGCCGGTTGAGCAGGAACATTTCCACGTCCTTCATGCTGTCCGTGAATAGCAGCAGGTCGATGTCCGAATATTTCCCTGCGCTACCGGAGAGGACGGCTCCCGAAAGATAGGGATCGAAGGCGGCCAGCAATTCCATCATCTCGCGGGCGCGCTGGCGCAAATGAAGCAAGCGTTCGCGTTGCTCATCAGCCTGATACAACTGCTGGTAGGCGCGCAGCGCGTGCTCGACTTCGTCGTTGTTGGGAAGGTTGCGGGTGTCTGGCGCGCCGGCCTGGCGCGCGGCCTTGCGCTTGGCAAGTGCGTAATCGTCGATGCCGTCGACGGCCATCAATCGCGCGGCCAGGTGCGCGATGCGTTCCCGCATCTGTCTGTTATTGCCGTTGTCTCTCGGCATCGCGGTCAGTACAGTTGGTCCTTTACTTCCTCCGGCGGCTTGGGTGAATCGCCGCCTTCGTTTTCCGGCCCGCCTTCCTGTTCCGGCGGGATGTTCTCATGATAGAAATATTCGATCATCGGGGTCGGCGCGTGCTTGTCGCGCAAGCCGGTTTCCGGATTGATAGCCACGGCGACCACACCTTCCGGCGCAATGGGCAATTCCTCAGGCTGGTCCTTCAGAACTGCGCCCATATAGGACATCCATATCGGCAACGCCACAACGGCACCCGTTTCGCGGTCGCCAAGCGTGCGTGGAATATCGTAGCCGACCCATACCACCGCAGCCAGATGGCGCTGGAAACCCGCAAACCATGCATCCAGTTGTTCGTTGGTCGTGCCGGTCTTGCCGGCCAGGTCGATTCTGCCGAGCGCCATCGCCCGCGCCCCGGTCCCGCCGCGGATCACGTCCTGCATCATGTTGGTCATGATGAAGGCGTTGCGTGCGTCGAGAACCCGTTCCGCGCCCTTGCCGACGACGACCGGATTGGCCTTGCCGAGTACCGTGCCCTGGGCATCTTCGATGCGCTCGATGAAGTAAGGGGTCATGCGATAGCCGCCGTTGGCGAAGACGGTATAGCCCATCACCATCTCCAGGGGCGTGGCCGATCCCGCGCCGAGCGCCATTGTCAGATAGGGAGGATGCTGCTTGGGATCGAAGCCGAAGCGCGAGATATAGTCCTGCGCATATTGCGGCGTGATCGCCTGCAGGATGCGGATCGACACCAGGTTTTTCGATTTGGTCAGCGCCGTGCGCATGCGAATGGGGCCGTCGAAGCTGCCATCGAAATTCCGCGGCTGCCAGTTGACCGACCCGGTTTCGCTGGCGTCGATCGTCAGAGGGGCATCGTTGATGATGGTCGCGGGCGTAAATCCCTTTTCGAGGGCCGCGGAATAGATGAACGGCTTGAAACTCGAACCCGGCTGGCGGCGCGCCTGGGTGACATGGTTATATTTATTTCGATAGAAATCGAAGCCCCCGACGAGCGCTCGAATTGCGCCGTTGTCGGTGTCCACCGAGACGAGGGCGGATTCGACCTGCGGCAGCTGTACGATCTGCCAGTTACCCTTGGCATCGGCCTGGATACGGATCAACGCGCCGCGCTTGAGCCGGACTTTCGTTGGCGCCTTGTTGCCGATCATGCGGCCAGCAAACTTGAGTCCGTCCCCGGTGATGGTCACGGTCTCGCCGCCCTTGCGATACGCTTTGACCGCCTTGGCATCGATATCAAGTGCGATAGCAGGATAGACGTCGTCGCTTTCCAGTTCCTCCTGCAACGCGTCTTCCAGGGCCTCTTCGCTGACTTCTTCCTTCGGCAGGTTGAAATAGCCTTCGGCGCCACGATAGCCCTGGCGCTTGTCATACTCGAAGACGCCGGCCCGCAATGCCTTGAAGGCGGCGTCCTGGTGGATTTTCGAAAGCGTGGTGTAGACGCGGAATCCTCGCGTGTAGGCTTCTTCCTTGTAGGCGTCGTAGATGGCCTGGCGCACCATCTCGGCAAAGTGGTCGGCGCGGGTCGAGAATTCCTGGATCTGGCGCGAAATGATGATCGGTTGGGCCTCCGCCTTCTTGAACTGCTCGTCATTGATGTATCCCAGCTCCGTCATTCGCCGCAATACATAGCGCTGGCGAATTTTTGCCCGGCCCATGTTGACGACCGGGTTGTAGCGGGAAGGCGCCTTGGGCAGGCCGGCGAGTATGGCGATTTCCGCCACGCTCAATTGGTCGAGTTGTTTGCCGAAATAGACCTGGGAGGCGGCGCCAAAGCCATAAGCACGCTGGCCGAGATAGATCTGGTTGATGTACAGCTGCAGGATCTCGTCCTTGGTTAGGCTGTGCTCGATCTTGAATGCAAGCAATGCCTCGCTGAATTTGCGGCTGAAGGTCTTTTCAGTGCTCAGGAAGAAATTGCGCGCCACCTGCATGGTGATCGTGCTGGCACCCTGGCGGGCGCTGGCGGAGGCGAAGTTCGACAGCGCGGCGCGGATGACGCCAATGTAGTCCACGCCGCCGTGCTCGTAAAAACGCTCGTCTTCAGCGGCGATGATGGCTTTGCGCAGCAGGTCGGGAGTCTGGTCGATCTTCAGGAAGGCACGTTTTTCCTCCCCGAATTCGCCGATAAGGCTGCCTTCCATGCTAAAAATCTGCAGGGGTATTTTCGGCTGATAGGACGTCAGGGCATCCAGGGAAGGCAGCTTTGGATAGGCCACCACTGCGGCGTAACCAACGACCAAAGCGAGGGACAAAGCAAGGGCTGCCAGCCCTATGAGGGGATAGATCCACCAGCGGGAAAACATATTAGACAACAGCGGAAGGGGCGGAGAAGAAAACGAGCCGCATTATATAAGGTGTTGCCGGTTGGCAACAGAATCCCGCATAAAAACGCTTTACATGCAAAATAGTTGTTGCTAGCATTTAATGTAGATTATACGTATCGCGCCTAAACGGCCAATGTTCAAGGGAAAATTTGCATTTGACGCCGATTTTATCGGCAGCCTGCTGAAGGCCAAGTCGCCCCCTTTGATCGGCGTCGACATTAGTTCGTCGTCGGTGAAAATGGTGGAACTGACCGGGTCTGGCAGAGGGCGGTATCGTCTCGAGCGCTATACGATCGAGCCGTTGCCCAAGGATGCTGTCGTCGACGGCAACATTATGAACCTCGAAGAGGTGGGTGATGCGTTGCGCCGCGGCTGGAAGCGCATGGGCTCCCGGGCCAAGAATCTGGCCATGGCCTTGCCCTCCGCAGCGGTCATCACCAAGAAGATCGTAGTGCCTGCCGGTCAGACCGACGAGCAGCTTGAGGCCCAGGTGGAAACCGAAGCCAACCAGTACATCCCGTTTGCGCTTGAAGAAGTCAACCTCGACTTCCAGACCCTCGGGCCTGCACCCAACAGCACGGAAGATGTCGAGGTGCTGATTGCAGCCTCGCGCAAGGAAAAGGTGGAAGACCGGGTTGCCGTTGCGGAATCGGTGGGTCTCAAGGCGACGGTCATGGATATTGACGCTTTTGCCTCCCAGAATGCGTTCGAGTTGATGCAGGGCCAGCTACCCGATGCCGGTCGCGATCAGACCATTGCCGTGGTCGACGTGGGGGCATCGATGATGAACATCAACGTTTTGCGCAATGGCCAATCCGTATACATGCGCGAGCAGCCTTTCGGCGGCAATCAACTGACGCAGGAAATCATGCGGCACTACAGCCTTTCGGTGGAAGAGGCAGAAGCGGCCAAGCGCAACGGCGGCTTGCCCGACACCTATGACTCCGAGGTGCTGGCGCCGTTCATGGATACCCTGGCACTCGAAATTGCCCGGGCACTGCAATTCTTCTTCACGTCAACGCAGTTCAATCAGGTTCACCATATATTCTTGTCAGGCGGTTCGGCGACGATACCCGGGCTTCCGG
>JAYVMZ010000339.1:0-9178 GCA_043758735.1 Betaproteobacteria bacterium | reverse complement strand
CTGCTGCTTTGAGTTGGAGAGCTGGCGTCGATCGCGGCACCATTCCAGCATAGCGTAGTCCGCATGGATTGTCCAGTTATTTGCTGGACACTACACTAGTGTCAGGGCCGGACCGGATTGTCGCCCCAATAGACCGGCGTCGCGTATTTTCGCGGCTTGTGCAGGTCTTCGAGGTAAAGGGAGGGCGCCATTTCCCAGGCCAGTTCATTGAAGCGGACAAGCATTTCCCGAAGACGCTGCGGCTCGCGTTCGGCGTGGTTGTCCTCTTCCGACGGATCGTCCTGCACGTTGTAGAGCTCGTAGCGCACAGGCAGGCGCGAATAGGCGATGAGTTTCCAGTTCTCGATCATCAACGCGCCGCGGAAATCCTCCATTCCCAGCAACATTTCCTTGCGCGGGCTGAGTTTCGCTCCCGTGATCGTCTGCCACTGATCGACCCCATCCACTGGCTTGGCTTGTTCCAGGCTGGCGCCGGCGAGGCCGAGCAGGGTAGGGTACATGTCGGTCACGTGAATGCGCTCCGACACTACGCCGGCAGGTATTTTCCCCGGCCATGACGCGAACGCCACCACGCGCAGACCGCCTTCGTACAGGTTTCCCTTGCCTTCGCGATAGGGGCCATTGTCGGAGCATTCCTTTTGCACGTCGCCGTCGCCGGTCGGAAACTTGGTCGGCAGCGTGCCGCCGTTGTCGCTGTGGAAGACAATCAGCGTCTCTTCCGTCATGCCCCTCTTGCCGATTGCGGCGACGACCATGCCGACTGCGTCATCCAGAGCGGTGACCATGGCCGCGTAAGTCCGGCGCTGTTCGTCGCGGACGTCCTTGTACACGTCGAGATATTCCTTCGTCGCCCGCAGCGGCGCCTGCGGTGCGTTGAATGAAAGTAAGAGGAATAACGGCCGCGCATTGTCGTGCTTCTCGATGATCCGCGCGGCTTCCTTGCCGATCAGCGTGGTGCAGTAGCCTTCTTCCCTGAGCGGGCGCTCGTCGCGATGCCAGTCCGGCTCATTCGCCTGATTGGTCTTGCGCAGGCAATCGACATCGCCGTTGAAACTGCCGTAAAAACTGTCGAAGCCCCGCCGCGTTGGCAGGTAGTCTTTCCTGTAATGGCCGAGCTGCCATTTGCCGAGCATTACGGTGCGATAGCCCGCTTCCTTCAATGCTTCCGGCAGCAGGCGCTCGCCGATTGGCAGGCCGTACTGGCTCCACGGAAGGATGGACAGGGTCTGTAAGCCGTAGCGCATCGGATAACGCCCGGTCAGCAAGGCAGCGCGCGCGGATGTGGAATACGGCTCGGAATAGAACTTTTCCAGGCGAGCACCATGTTGCGCGAGTCCGTCGAGATTGGGCGTCCGGATCTTGCTGCCGTGGAATCCGACGTCTTTCCAGCCCAGGTCGTCGGCAAGGATGTAGACGATGTTCGGGTGGTCCGCGGCACCGGCAGCGTCTGCCTTGCAGACCAGGGCCATGGTGGTGCCGAGGGTTAAGGTGCCGCTGAGCAACGGCGCTGCGATTCGCGGGACGACCCTCATACAATTCCTCCGTCGGTTGCGCGGATGTTACCCGAGAATGCGCCGCCGGCGTTTTGCCGGCGCGCGCTGCGTTACAATCGAACGAGTCATGAAAGAGCGTGAAATCATCAACGGCGTGCTGCGCAACCTGGGCCGCCGCCTGTGGATTGCCAGGGCGATCCGGGAAACCGCATTTGTTGCCTGCGTCGTTCTGTTCTGCCTCGTGTGCTATCAGTTGGTCGAACCCTCCGTCCTATCCACCATACCGTCTGCCGGAACCGCAATGCACGCCATATTGCTGGCTGCATTCGCCGCCGTTGCCGTTGAGGTTGCAAGGCGAAACGCGCGCAGGATTCCCCCCCGGTCAGGCTGCCGCTCAAGCCGATGCGCGCGCGCACCTCAAGGACGAACTGAAATCGGCGCACTGGTTTCTGTCGGAGGATCCACTTTCGCCATTCGCTGAACTTCAGGTCCGGCGCGCGGCGGTGACGGCCGCCGAACTCGATCTCGCCGCGGTCGCGCCGCGCACGCTGCCTCGCAACGCATGGCTGGCCGCCGGCCTGGGACTCGCGCTCGCGGCGCTGATCTGGATGACGCCGCAGTTGTCGCGCCCGTGGGAGGCCGGTCGCGAAGCCGCTCCAGCGGAGCGCCGGGAGTTTACCGACCTGCGCTCACTGCTCGCGGACGCACCACCGGACGCTGAAATCGCGAAACTCGACCGGGCCCTGAGCAAACTGCAGGCAACCGGTGCCACCCCTGAAGAGAAAATGCGCGCCCTCGCCGAGGCCCGCGATGCGATCGACCAGGCGAACATGGACGCATCCGCGGCACGCGAAGAAATGGCGAAACTCGCCGGATCGCTGAAGGCCGATGCGAAATTCGAATCGGTCGTGCAGGCGATGAACGAAGGCCGCATGGATGAGGCGGTGGCGCTTTTGCACAAGCTAAAGGCCGACGCCAATTCCGCCACGCCGCAAGACCAGGCCAGGGAGCCGGTTGGCAAGGATGGCAAGCAGGAAAATGACGGCAACCCGGCCGTGGAAAGCACCGGTCGGGACCTGGCGGGCAAGAACGCCGCAGTCAACCAGGATGCGCTCAATCGGGTGATCAAGACCCTGGAGCAGGCAAGCGAGCGCATCGAGGTGCAGAACCGGGTCAACAATGTCAAACGGCACATGGACAATCTCGTCGCCACGAACCAGCGCAGTCAGCTCACCGCGAGCCAGTTCGACAATCGCACCAATCCTCCGAACCCCACGCCGGCGCCGGCGACCGGCAATGCCGATGTTCGCGGCGGCACGTTGTTCAGGCAGGCGGCGGTTGCGCGCGAGGAGACGGACACCGCACGCGAAGGCAGCCAGACCGGCGATGCTTCCGGTGATTCGGTGGCGCTGCCATTGGAAGGTGTGGCGACACGTCGGCTCGATGCGCAATTGAAGCTCGAAACCATTGCACAAAAATACGACGCGGGCGGTCAGGCCCAAGGCAAGGGCGACGCTGGCTGGTTCTATTCCGCCAGCCGCGAGCAGAAATCGATTCTGAAGGCCGAGGACGTGCGCTCTCTCGCCGGCTATGACCGTGAAGCGGCGGCGGACCATGACCGCGTGCCGGTACGGCAAAAAACCATCGTCAAGAATTATTTCCTGAACCTGCACGAAAGCGAGAAAAAATGAGCACCGTGGTCATCGACCGGGAAATCCAGGCCTTCCGTGAACAATTCCTGCTGGTGCGCGACGAAATTGCACGCGTGATCGTCGGTAACGAGGAAATCATTGCCGGCGTCATGACCTGTCTGCTGGCGCGGGGCCACGTGTTGCTCGAAGGCATTCCCGGCGTGGGCAAGACCAAGCTGGTACAGGCCATGGCCGATGTCCTGCATCTGAAATTCTCGCGCATCCAGTTCACGCCCGACCTGATGCCCGGCGACATCATCGGCACCAACATCGTCCGCGAGGATGATGCCGGGCGCAAATCGTTCGAGTTCCAGCGCGGGCCGATATTCGCCAACATGGTGTTGGCCGACGAAATCAATCGCGCCACGCCGAAAACGCAATCGGCACTGCTGGAAGCAATGCAGGAAAACAGCGTGTCCGCTGCGGGCCGCACGCATGCGCTGGACCAGCCGTTCTTCGTCCTCGCCACGCAGAACCCGATCGAAATGGAAGGTACGTATCCACTGCCCGAAGCGCAGATGGACCGATTCTTTTTCAAGCTGAAGCTCGATTTCCCCGACGTCGAACAGTTACACCTGATCATCGACCGCACCACTCGCCAGGCGGAGCCTTCCGTGAAACGGGTGCTGGAGCATGGCCAGATCCTGCAGATGCGCGAAACCGCGCGCGCGATCCCGGTCGCGCGTCCGGTGCAGGAATACGCGATCAAGGTGACCCTGGCCACGCATCCGGAGTCGGACCAGGCGCACGAGTTGACGAAAAAATACGTGCGCTTCGGCTCCAGTCCGCGCGGCACCCAGGCGCTGATCCTCGGCGCAAAGGTGCATGCGTTGATGAACGACCGGGTTTATGTGTCAGGAGAAGACATCCGTGCAGTGGCCTTGCCGGCGTTGCGTCATCGCGTGTTGCTCAACTTCGAAGCGGAGGCACAGCGCATGGATGCCGATGCGATCCTTGCGCACATCCTGGAATGGGTGCCGCAGCCCGGCGAATAACGAATCCAGGCCGCGCAGCCGCATCGAGATCACATCCATGGCTCAGGACAAAGTTCTGTTCAGCGAAGAGTTCCTTCGCCAGATCGAGCATCTGACCATGCTCACGCGAGGCCCTGTCGCCGGCCATCTGCGCGGGCATCATCGTTCGCGTCGCACCGGGTCGGGCATGATCTTCACGGATTACCGGCCTTACTCCCCGGGCGACGACACGCGCAACCTCGACTGGGGAACCTATCTCAGGCTCGATCGCCTGATCCTGCGGCTGTTCGAGGAAGAGGCCGACCTCCCCGTATACATTTTCGTCGATGCCAGCCACTCGATGGACTTCGGCGCACCGTCGAAGTTCGATTTCGCGCGCAGGTTTGCGGCGGCGATCGCCTATATCGGCCTGATCAACCACGATCGCGTCAGCCTGGTCGCGTTTTCCGACGGTGTGGTCGACGAAATGCCGGCGCGACGCGGCAAGAGCCAGGTGTGGAGATCCCTGCATTTTCTCGAGCGCCTGCGCGCCGCCGGCGGCACCAGCCTGCAAAAGGCGTTTCGCGGTTTCTTCGGCGCGCGCCGCACCCGTGGCCTGGTCGTCGTCATGTCCGATTTTCTGGATCAAGAGGGTTATGAGCGCAGTTTCCAGGTGATTCGCGAATACCGCCACGATGTTTTCGCCGTTCACGTGACCAGCCCGGAAGAAGTGGAACCGGCGCTGGCCGACGAAGTGCTGCTGGTGGATTCCGAACTGGGGCATGCCGCGCGCACGCGGGTGACGCCCGACCTCGTCAAGGCCTATCGCGAGACCTTCCTGAACTATTGCGCGGAAATCGAGGGCTTCTGCCGCAGCCACGGCTGGGGCTACCTGCGCGCTTCGACGCAGAGCCCTCTTGAGGAATTGGTGCTCAAGGCGTTGCGCGACGAAGGCCTGTTGCGATGAGCGTGCAGGCATTGCCGCCTTACCTGGCACTTGCCCTGGTTGCGACCGTGGGCATCGTCGCACTGTTGTACTGGCTCAAGCCGCCGCCGCGCACGATTGTCGTTGCCTCCAGCCTGGTCTGGGATCGCGTGCTGCGCGAGAGCCATCCGAGTCCGGACCGGCTGCGCTGGTGGCTGTCCCTCCTGCTGGCTGCCTTGATTGCCGCCATGATTGTCAGCGCGGTGCTCCCGCCAGGTGCGGCAACGCCTGGTGCAGCCGGATCGAAACTCATCATCGTGCTCGACAATTCGCCGACCATGGCGACGCGAACCACCGATGGCGCTACGCGCTGGGATCATGCCGTGGCCAGAGCGCGGGCCTTGATGGAATCGCGTGCGGCCGGAACCCAGGTCTGGCTGGCGGATTCCATGCGGCGTGTCTCCACGCCGGCCTTTCGGAACCGCGACGACGCGCTGGCGCAACTTGCGAGTTTGCAAGTCTCGTATGGTTTGGCGCCGGCGCTGCCCTTCCCCGAACAATTCGCGGCCATCGAAGCGATTGTGATCACCGATGGCGTGTCGCTCGGTCCGGTTCCGGCGCATGTGAGACTGGAATCCGTTTTCGAGTCGGTGGAAAACGCCGGCATCACCGCCTTCGAAGTGCGCGCGCTGCCAGCCGATCCGCGCCGCTACCTGGCCTATGTCGAATTGTTCAACGCCAGCGGCGTCGAAAAGCGCATCGAACTGACGGTCGTCGGTGTCGGGGGCAAGCGCATCAGCCGGGTAGTGCCCATCGCACCTGACAGTCCGCGCAACGAGATGGTCGACATTTCGGACTTCGACGGCGGGCCTCTGCGGGCATCGATCGCGATGTCCGGCGACGGCTTCGCAATAGACGACGTCGCTTACTCCATCGTGCCGGCGCACCGTGTAATCCGCGTGGCGCTGGTGACGGACGGCAATGCCTTCTTGGGAAAATCCCTGCAGGTCCAGCCGCGCGTGAACATGACGGTCATTGCGCCCGCGCGTTACGCCGACGACCGGAACTACGACGCGATCGTGTTCGACCGCTTTGCGCCCAAGGCCCGTCCCCATGTCCCCGCGCTGCTGTTCCGCCCGTCGCGCACCGAATGGTTGCCGCCGCGGCACAAGGAGATCGCCAACGTATCCGCCACATCCTGGAACGCGGCGCATCCCCTGCTGGAGAATATTTCGCTGCTCGACCTGAGCGTCGATCGTGCGGCGGTCGCCGACTTGAGGGGGCGCACACAAGATGCGGAGGCCGTGCTGGCGAGCGGCCCGGGCGGCGCGCCGTTGATCGTGGTCCATGAGGGCGGGGCACGCTGGGTTTCGTTTGCCTTTGCATTGGACGATTCGAATTTCGCGCTGCACGCCGGCTTTCCGATATTTCTGAACAACGCACTTAACTGGTTGTGTGGCGAGCAGGCGCCCATCACGCGCGGACTGGGCGTCGTCGAAGTCCCGGTGTCCGGCGCGCGCGTGGTGACGGCCGATGGAAGGGAATTGCCTACGGAATCCACCGCCGGCGGCAGTCTCTTTGAAGTCGATGCCCCCGGCCTTTTCACGGTCGTGTCGGCTCACCAGCGCCTGCGGCTTGCGGCGAACCTGTTGGATCGCCGCATTTCAGACGTGAACAATTCCCGGCTGGCGCAGGTCAAGCCCGACCCGGAGGCGCTGATTGGCGCGAAGCGCTCGTTTGCGTTTGACCCATGGTTCGCGCTGTTGCTTGCTGCTGCGCTATTGCTGTTGTTCGAGTGGTGGAGCTGGAACCGGCGGATGACGGTATGACGCTGCCGTTCACCATTCAAACCGCCTGGCCGGCAGTATTGCTCGCGGCGGTGCCGCTGCTGTTCTGGCTGGCCCGCCCAAGCCGGACCCGGCTTGGCAGACTGCACCTGCTGGTCGCAACCATGTTGCGCAGCCTGGCCATCGTTGCGCTCGCACTGGCGTTGATGCGGCCACAATGGAATGCGAGTTCAGGCGACGTATCGGTCGTCTATGCGGTGGACGTCTCGCGCAGCGTGTCGTCCGCCTTCATCGAAGCGGCGATCAGCTGGATCGAACAGGCCGATCGGGAGGGCGCACCGGCGCAGGCGCGCTATCTGGCATTCGCTGATCACGCGGTGATACTGAGCAGGCCTGCGGACATACGCAGCCTCGCCGTCACGGAAAATTCCGTGCGGGGCACCGCAGCCAACCCGAACGTCATCGACCAGGCAGCGACCAACATCGAACAGGCGCTGGATGCCGCCCTGATGGGCCTGGATCGCGATCGCGCCAAGCGCATCGTATTGCTGACCGATGGCAACCGGACCGCCGGCGACGTATGGCGTATATTGCCGCGCCTGACGCAAGCCCATGTGCGCGTATATCCGATTCCGGCGAAAGTCCGGGAGGACAACGATGCCTGGGTTGCGGGCATCGACGTGCCCGCAGATATTCATTCCGGCGAACCGGTAACCGTGACTGTGCGCGTGATTTCCGGCATCGATACCATGGCACGAGTGTCGCTCGAGGAGGCGAAGAGTGTGCTGGGCAGGCGAAACGTGCAACTGAAAGCCGGCCTGAACCGGGTGGCGTTTGAAGTGAGGTTGGCACGAGCCGGATCGGTCACGCTGTCGGCCGAAGTCGTTGCCAAAGGCGATACCGTTGCCGATAACAATCGCATGCAGCACTCGGTGTGGGTCAAGGCGCGGCCACGCGTGCTCTACGTCGAGGGCGGACAAGCTGAAGCCGCGCGTTATCTGGCGGGCGCGCTGACCGGCCAGGGCATCGACGTGCGCGTCATCTCGCCCGCGGCGCTGCCAGCCTCCGCCGCTGGGCTTGCAGCCTACCATGCGGTGATTTTGAGCGACACGCCGGCGAAAGCACTCTCGCCCGACGGGATGCAGGCAATCGAATCCTATGTCCGCGATCTGGGCGGCGGCTTGCTGTTCGCGAGCGGCGAGAATGTGCACGGCGAGCAGGGTTACAGCGGTACCGCGGTGGAGCAAGTGCTGCCGGTGCAATTCCGCGCACAGGAAAAGCGCAAGAATCTCGCGCTGGTGATTGCGCTGGATCGCTCGTATTCGATGAAGGGCCGCAAAATGGAGATGGCGAAGGAAGCCACCCGTGCCACGCTCGACCTGCTCGAGGAGCAGCATCGTTTCGCCGTAGTGGCCTTCGATTCGCAGACTTATGTCGCGGTGCCGATGCAGTACGTGCGTTCGCGGCGCAAGGCGGAAGACCAGATCAGCCGCATCCAGGCCAGCGGGCAAACCAATATCTATCCGGCGCTCGGCATTGTCTACCGGCTGCTGCAGAAAACCGATTCGAAGGCGAAGCACCTAATCCTGCTCTCCGACGGCGATACGCATCCCGCAGATTTCGAAACCCTGGTCAAACGCATGGCCGGCGAAAAGATCGTGGTGTCCACCGTTGCGGTGGGCGCGGACGCGGACCGGACCCTGATGAGCGACATCGCAAAATGGGGCAAGGGCAGGGCGTACGTCGCCGAGAGTGCCGAATCGATTCCGCAGATCTTCATTGAGGAGACCGAGCGCGCGGTGCGATCCAATCTGCTCGAAGAATCGTTCAAGCCCGCGGTCAAGCACCGCAGCGGTGCATTCCGCGGCATGGACGTCGAGAAACTGCCCGAACTCAGGGGCTATGTCAGCAGCAAGGCGCGCGATCACGCGGAAGTCCTGCTTGCCACGCCGTCGGGCGCGCCACTGCTGGTGCGCTGGCAATACGGCCTCGGCAAGAGCGTCGGATTTACATCGGACGTGAAGAATCGCTGGGCGTCCAACTGGATCGAGTGGCCCGGCTACGGAAAATTCTGGGCGCAGCAGGTGCGCGACCTCATGCGCCGCGATCCTGGGGAAGAACTGGATTTCCGTGTCGCGCGCGAGGGCAGCGAGGCGGTCGTCAGGCTGTCAATGCTGGCGCCGGACGGGAACTATCGCAACGGCCTGGCGCCGCAGGTGCGGATAAGTCGGCCGGACGGAGGCACGGCGACCGTCGGTCTCGTGCAGACCGGCGCCGGCGTTTACCAGGTGCGCCTGCCCGTCGACAGGTCGACGCAGGCCGAGCGGTT
>JAYVMZ010000338.1:0-3064 GCA_043758735.1 Betaproteobacteria bacterium | reverse complement strand
AAAGGTGGTTTTCGACTACTACAAACGACTTTCCGCAAAGAGGCAAAGCATCTACCGGCAAAGCGATGCGATCATCGTGGTCAAATTGCCCGATGCCGGAATGCTGCGAGCACCGGCGCAGGCGCTGGTGGAGGCGCTGAATTCGGAGGACCGGACAACCGTACAGCGGTTGTCGCAGCAGATTACGGACAGCATCATCGGACAGTTGCAGGTGCCGCCGCTGCGCATCCAGGTGCTGGCGGTCAGGCCAAGCGACGATTGGGGCGAGCTGCACGGCCTGTACCTGCCGGAAGAGGACGGAAAGACGGCAAAGATCCAGCTCTGGATGCGCACCGCAAAACACAAGCGCGTGGTTGCCTACAAGAGTTATCTGCGCACGTTGCTGCACGAGATTTGCCATCACCTGGACTACGAATTCTATAAATTTCCGGAGACCTTCCACACCGAGGGCTTTTACAACCGTGAATCCAGCCTGTTTCATCAGCTCGTGCCGGGCGACCTGCCGCAACCGGGAACGTAAATGAAAATTGCCATCGCCTTGCTCGGCCTTCTCATCTTGGCAGTGGTGTTCGTCGTCTGGTTCCGCGCCTACGGGACAATCAAGGGTGACGACGGTCCACTGCTGACGAAGGGAAAGCGCAAGGCGAAGCAAGAGAACAATTCCATCGAGGACTTCATCGCGTCGTACAAGCGCGGCGAAGCAGTCGCGAATCCCCGCCCGCCCCTGGCCACAACGGCAAAGCCGTCGTCCACGCCGCGGACCGCGGCAGCCCCCGCACCGGTGCCCGCTGCAGTACCGACTATGGCGGTCAAACGAGAGGCCTTCGTTGCCGGCGCGACCAAACTGGTCTACCTGTCGTGCAAGGCCGGCCTGCGCGACCACCACATTTTCGCGCATGTGCCCTTGTCCACCTTGTCGACCGGAGGCGCGATCGACCCGGCCCTGGCTCGCACCAGCATTGACCTGCTGATCTGCAACGCCGCCACGTCGCCCGTTGCCGCCATCGACGTGATCGATGCGGGCAGCGGCGCTGCCAACGTGGCCAAGTCAGACCATCTGAAGGCGCTAGGCATCCGCTATCTGCGGCTCTCCGCGAAATCCCTGCCCCGCCCGGACGAATTTCACGCGCTGCTCTACAAGATGTAGATCAGATGCACTCACCACAGAGACTCAGATACCCTACGTGCGTAGCGCGTCGGGTATCTGAGTCTCTGTGGCGAACATTTGGTTGAACATAAAATAAAGGCCGCGATTCGCGGCCTTTATTGTTTTCTGGAACGAACCCTTCAGCTCTTCTTGCCTGCGTCAGGTTCGGCGGGTTTGTCGCCCGGCTTCACGTCGGTGGGATGGGGGATCGCAGTCTCATCCGGCTTACAGAACGCATCGATCGCTTCGTTGTGGCACCAATGGGCATTGAAACCGTCGTTTTTCTTCAGGCATTCGTAAATATACTTGCCCATTTCCTCCGTCCAGGCGCAGTTCTGCCGTTTGAGGAAAAACCGTTCGCGGCCATTGGTCGCCTCTTCGCCGCCGAATGCCGGGCCGCAGACGATGCCGGCGCCTATCAATGCCAGAAGGCTGAATGCAAATCTCTTTTTCATGGGGTTCCTGACCCGGTCAGCACTGCCCGGAAAGTAATGCGATGACCCATTCTAGGGGAAACATGCTTTGCGTGCGAACAACCTCAGGATTGAACTCGGCCCGGCCGCGCGATCAGGGCCGTTCCCTGCGCCCATGCCGGCCAGGCAAACTACGGCGATACTGCGGTCAGCGTCGCAATGAACCGCCCGTGAGCTCACTGCGCGCCGGGGAAACAGGGGTTTATTTCCGTGCTCCGCCGCGCGATTTCGGCTTCAAAGCATTTTTGACGCGATGCGAAGCCGGTTTGCGCATTGGCGCGCAACTTGGCATCCCTCGCCCGATCGAGTGCGTTGAGCAGGGCATCGACCACCGGCTTCGCAAGCGACTCGATCGCCATGAGTTATTTCGCGTGAAACTTGAATTCGAGGACCAGGTAGCGCCGTCCCACGAGGTCCTTGGTCATTGTTTGTTTTTCGCCGTTGTATTCGGCGTCAATGATGAAACGTCCGCCGGCCGGCGGATTCATGTAGAAGTAAGGACCATCCGATACCGCCTCGATCAACGCGTTCCCGCTCTGGTCGGTCAGCGTGACTTTCACGCCGCTGATGTCGGTTGCCTCTCCCTCGACTTCGAATATCAACTGGATCGGAAACTTGTTGGCGATCTTGAACAACGCCTTGCGCTCCGCTTCGCCGGAGCCACCGGTCACGTAAGTCGTCGCACCCTGTTTGCGCACCTTGGGTGGCTCCACCTCATCTGCCGCCTGCAGCAGCGGCGCGGCGAGCGCCAGCAACAGACCCGCCGTCACGAACATTCTTGTTCTCATTTCCTCACCCCTCGTCGAAACGTTCAATTCAGAATAGCACACGCCCGGTTTATACCGATTTCTCTACTGCATACCCTAACTCATTGACCCTTCGTGTAAACCGCCCTGATCAGCCGGCTAGCGTCATTCCGCGTCGGGCTGATTCTGCGGCATCGCCTTCTTGAAAGACTCTAGCGCGAGGCAGTTCTCGTTGATGCGCCGGATGACGGGAAACGGATCGAGATCGACCTTGAAGCGGTTGGCATTGGCGACTTGCGGCACCAGAGTGATGTCGGCGAAACCCGGTGTGTCGCCGTGGCAGAAATGCCCGGTTTCCTTCTCCACCACCAGTCGTTTCTCGAGCGCCGTGAAGCCGACCGTCACCCAGTGGCGGTACCAGGCGGTCTTCTGCTCGTCGGTCAGTTTCAGCGTATCCGTCAGATAGGCCAGCACGCGCGTATTGTTCAATGGATGGATTTCGCACGCACTGATCAGCGCCAGCGAACGCACGCGGTTCCTGCCGAGGGAATCTTTGGGGAGGAACGCCGGCTGCGGGAATTTCTCGTCAAGATAGTTGATGATGGCGAGCGATTGGTATAAGCGCCGGCCATCGTGTTCCAGCACCGGCACGAGGTTTTGCGGACTGACCTGCGAAAATTCAGGTGTGTACTGGCGGC
>JAYVMZ010000337.1:0-38325 GCA_043758735.1 Betaproteobacteria bacterium | reverse complement strand
ATGCGGAAACAACTGACTGGAGAGCCCGTCGCGGGAGAACCGCACACCGGGTTCGGAGGGAGGGGACGGCGGGAGCCGTTCCCTACCCCTATTCAACTAGGGTTATCCGGCCGGCTTTCCGAGGTCGGCCGGCGTATCGATGTCTCGCAGAATGCCGCGATCGTCGCATTCGATGACGTCCAGGTCCCGGGGGTGGCGGCCGATAACCGGGCGTGCCCCCTCGTCGCCCTGAAGTTTCAGCAGTTCGTCGCGATAACGGCGGCCGAACCCGACCGGGTGGCCGCGTTCGCCGCGGTAAGCCGCAATAGCAATGCGACCTGTTTGCGTGACTTTCGCGACGACGGCCGCGATGGTCTGCGGCTGCAGGAAAGGCATGTCTCCCAGTGCAATGATCCAGCCTTCCGCATCCCGGCTTGCCTCGATGCCGCAGGTGAAGCTGCGAGCCATGCCCAGGTTTGCATCTTCGCAAACGTGCACCGCGACGCCTTCATGCTCAAGTAAATCGCGCAACTGGTTGTCGCCGCTGCGGACCACCGCGATCACGTCGGGCAATGCTTTTTTCAGATTGCGTAGCGAAGCGACGCCGATCGGCGTGCCATCGGACAACGGATGGAGCAGCTTGCCGCCGCCGAAGCGGCTGCCGCTGCCGGCGGCGAGCAGGATGCCGGTGATCATTGGTGAACGGTGATGAGTGACCCGTGAACAGGGGAAAAACGGGATAGGCCATTGCTTGAGAACGAACCGTTCACTGTTTACAGTTCACCGATCGCCGCCAGCGGGGACGGCGCCGTAAATCCGCATGCGGCCCGCTCAACGAATGCGCGGCGATTCATTTTGTGCCAACTTGGATCGGGCCAACGGCGGATTCGCCGAGAAGTATTTCCTGATGCCCACCATGATCGCCTGCGCCATCTTCTCCTGGTACTTGTCGTCCTTGAGCTTTCTCTCTTCCTCGGGATTGGTAAGGAACGCGGTCTCGACGAGGATGGATGGGATGTCGGGCGCCTTGAGTACGGCGAATCCGGCCTGCTCGACATGCGACTTGTGCAAGTCGTTGACGCCGCCGATCTCGCCGAGGACGGCTTTCGCGAGTTTCAGGCTGTCGTTGATGGTTGCGGTCTGCGACAAGTCCACCAGTACTTGCTGCAGAATGGGTTCGTAGATGTCCAGGTTGACCCCACCTATCTGGTCCGCCTGATTTTCCTTTTCCGCCAGAATGCGGGCGGCGGCCGACGTTGCGCCGCGCTCCGATAGCGCAAAGACTGATGATCCGCGCGCGTGGGACCGGACGAAGGCATCGGCATGGATCGACACGAAGAGATCGGCGCTGACCTTTTGCGCCTTGACGACCCTGTCGCCAAGCTTGACGAAATAGTCGCCGTTGCGAATGAGCACGCCCCTCATGTTCGGCTCGGCATCCACCAGCGTCTTCAGCCGCTTGGCGATCGCAAGCGTGACGTGTTTTTCGTAAGTGCCGCCGCGTCCCTTGGCGCCGGGATCTTCACCGCCGTGCCCGGCGTCGATCGCAATGGTGATCAGCCTTGCCACGTTGCGTGCGGGGGGCGGTTTCTTCGGATCGGCGACGGGCGCGTCGGCGGTGAAATCGGTCGCCGCTGTTGCCGGTTTCTCCGTTGTGGCGGGTTTTGCCGCAGGTTCTTTCGGATCCAGCAATGCGAGCAGTGGATCAACCGGCTCCGCGGGATAGACGTCGAGGACCAGCCGATAACCGTATTCGCCAACCGGCTTGAGCACGAATACCTGCGGCTTGGCTTGTTTCTTCAGGTCCAGAACCAGCCGCACGACACCGGGCTTGTAACGGCCGATGCGCACACCGCGCACGTAAGGATCGGCAGGTGAGATCCTCGCGGGGAGTTGCTCAAGCACGGTATTGAATTCCACATCCTCGATGTCAAGGACAAGCCGCGCGGGCATGCCGACGGTGAACACATTGTAGGCAATCGGGGAAACCGATTCGAGGGTGAGGCGGGTGTATTCCTGCGCGGGCCAGACCCGAGCAGAAGCGATCCGGGTGGCGGCGAATGCGGAGGCCGGCAATATGATCGCGAGGCACGCAGCCATTGCGGCACAGTGCGACAGCTTCCCTGCACCGGCGAAACGCGCGGGGCGGTCAAATCGAAACATCAATCGGGCAAGCGATCCAAACAACGTTTTCCGTGCTCCGTTTCCGCGGCGATGCGGATGCGCCGACCGTCGCCTTCCATGCCCAACGCTATTTTCAGGTCTGGTACGGGCAGCAGATCGCGCGCCCGTTCAGGCCATTCCACCAGACAGATGTTGCCGGGGTCGAAGTAATCCCGAAAGCCCGCATCCAGCCATTCTTGTGGATCGTTGAATCGATAAAAATCAAAGTGATATAAGTCTAACTTAGAAAGATTGTAAAGTTCAACCAGTGTATAGGTCGGACTTTTGACCTTTCCCGGGTAACCGAGGCCGCGCAAGATGCCTCGCGTCAGGGTAGTTTTGCCGCTGCCAAGGTTTCCGGACAGGGCGACGAACAACCCCGGCTCGAGCACCTGCGCCAGCCGATTGCCATACACCAGCGTCGCCTCCTCGTCGGGCAAAAACGCCGAATGCCCGTCAACGGTAGCCGCTTTCATGCGGTTGACCGCGTTTTTTGCGGCATGTTGGCTATGCGCGAGGCGACGTCGACGAAGACCCGACGCGCCGGCAAGTCGTCGCCGCGCCGCCAGGCCAGGTGCACTTCCGTGAGCGGGCTGCCCGCCTTCAATTCCTTATAAGTCACCCCCGTTCGCCTCAGGTTGGTCAAGGAGGCGGGAATCAGTGCCACGCCGAGTTCGGCTGATACCAGGCTGACGATGGTCTGCATCTGGATGGCTTCCTGTTCCACCCGCGGGCTGAAACCCGCCGCCTTGCAGCAACTGACCACGTCGTCGTGCAGGCCCGGGGCATAAGGGCGCGGAAACAGGATGAAGGGCGCGTCCTTGAGTTTTTCCAGTACCAGCTTGCCGGCCTTGCGCGCCAGCGGATGCTTGTCGGGCAGGGCGGCGATCAGCGGTTCGCGCAGGATCGGCAGCGATTCGAGCGAAGGTTCATTGATCGGCGGCAGGACGAAGCCCACGTCGATGCGGCCGGCCAGCAGATCGCGAATCTGCGCGTCGGTGGTCGATTCGCGCAAGGTCAGGTTGACGAGTGGGAAGGCAGGGCGGAACTCGCGCAATACGACGGGAAGCACGTTATAGTCCGTCACGCTGATGAACCCGATGGCGAGTTCGCCGATCTCACCGCGGCTTGCCCGCCTGGTCATCAGCACCGCCTGATCCGCGCGGGCCAGTATGTGCCGCGCTTCGCCGAGCAGCGCATTGCCGGACTGGGTGAGCGGGACGCTGCGCTGCGTGCGGTTGAAAAGCGTCACCCCGAGTTCGGCTTCCAGCGCGCGGATCTGCATCGAAAGCGGGGGCTGGGAAATGTGCAGTTTTTTCGCCGCGCGCCCGAAATGCAGTTCTTCGGCGACGGTGACGAAATAACGCAGGTGGCGAAGTTCCATCCGATTCGGTAAAAGTATCAAAAACACATAAATAATATATTAGACGCCGCGCCGTCGCGTAGCCAAACTCCGCCCCACTGGGGAAGGGCTGCATTGCGAGCAGGACACCGCGGCCACCATTATCGAGGAGAAAACATGGCGGAAAACTGGCGCAGCAAACTGATCACCGCGGGCATAGCCCGCTCGCCCAACCGCGCAATGCTGCGCGCTGTCGATTTCAAGGACGGTGACTTCGACAAGCCCATCGTCGGCGTGGCCAACGGCCATTCCAACATGAACCCCTGCAATGCCGGCATCCAGCCGCTGGTCGATCGCGCCATGGATGCCTTGCGCAAGGCTGGAGCGATGCCGCAGGTATTCGGCACGCCGACCGTTACGGACGGCATCGGCATGGGCACCGACGGCATGAAGTATTCCCTGGTTTCACGCGAAGTGATCGCCGACGCCATCGAAACCTCCGTCAACGGCCAGATGATGGACGGCGCGCTGGTCGTCGGCGGCTGCGACAAGAACATGCCGGGCGGCATGATCGCCATCGCGCGCATGAACGTGCCCGCGATCTACGTTTACGCGGGCAGCATCAAGCCCGGCCACTGGAAGGGCCAGGATCTGACCATTGCCAGTGCTTTCGAGGCGGTCGGGGCATTCAGCGCCGGCAAGATGAGCAAGGAAGACTACGATGGCATCGAAAAGAACGCGTGTCCGAC
The DNA here is from genome assembly GCA_043758735.1 of Betaproteobacteria bacterium. Taxonomy (GTDB): domain Bacteria; phylum Pseudomonadota; class Gammaproteobacteria; order Burkholderiales; family JACQAP01; genus JACQAP01. The sequence continues at coordinate 34,092 of JAYVMZ010000337.1, read as the reverse complement.
CGTAGGCGCCTGCGGCGGCATGTTTACCGCCAACACCATGTCCACCTCGTTCGAAGCCCTTGGCATGAGCCTGATGCATTCCTCGACGATGGCCTCGCCGGACGCGGAGAAAGTCGATTCCGCCGGGGAATCGGCCAAGGTGCTGGTCAATGCGATCAGGAAGAACATCCGTCCGCGCGACATCATCACGCGCAAGTCAATCGAGAATGTGGTGAGCCTGGTCATGGCCACTGGCGGTTCGACCAACGCGGTGCTGCATTACCTCGCCATCGCATCGGCGGCCGAAGTCGAATGGACCATCGACGACTTCGAGCGCGTTCGCCGCAAGGTGCCGGTGCTGTGCGACCTCAAACCCTCGGGTAAATATGTCGCCACCGATTTGCACAAGGCGGGCGGCGCCCCGCAGGTGTTGAAGATGCTGCTTGCCAACGGACTGCTGCACGGCGACTGCATGACCATCACCGGCCGCACCATCGCCGAGGAACTGGCGAACATCCCGGCGGAGCCGCGCAAGGACCAGGATGTAATCCGCGCATTCAACAACCCGTTGTACAAGCAGGGACACCTGGCGATCCTGAAGGGCAACCTTGCCACCGAGGGCTGCGTCGCCAAGATCACGGGGCTTAAGAATCCGTCGATCACCGGTCCGGCGCGGGTTTACGATTCCGAACCGGAGGTGATGGTGGCGATCATGGATCGCAAGATCAAGCCCGGCGATGTCGTGGTGATCCGCTACGAGGGCCCGAAGGGCGGGCCCGGCATGCAGGAAATGCTCGCGCCGACTTCCGCGCTGACCGGCCAGGGATTGGGAGACTCTGTCGGGCTGATCACCGATGGGCGCTTCTCGGGTGCAACCTGGGGCATGGTCGTCGGCCACGTGGCGCCGGAGGCCTATGTCGGCGGGACCATCGCGCTGGTGAAAGAGGGCGACTCGATTACCATCGATGCCCACAAGCAACTCATTCAGTTGAACGTGCCCGACGACGAGCTGGCAAAGCGCCGCGCGGCCTGGAAGCAGCCCAAGCCGCGCTTCACCCGGGGATTGCTGGCGAAATACGCTTATCTGGTATCCACTGCAACAAAGGGCGCAGTCACGGATTCGTTCGACGACGCGAAAAAGTAACTGCCCGCAACACATCCAACGGCGGCAATCCCGCAAAGCAGGGATTGCCGCTTCCATTTCTGGCTGTACTCGCTGCCGCACTCTCCGCGATCATGGGCTGACCGGGAGCCGCGATCATCGCCGGTATTACCGCGCCAACGGGTCCGCCTTGCTGGCCGGATGGCGGCGCGGCGATTGACGTCAATTCATCCGACCCGGACCCTTGCCCCAACTCTGGTAGCGGATGCGGGAAAATTCGATGTATTCGGCCAGATATTTCTGCTGCAAGGCATCCACGACTTCGTCGCTTGCGCCATCTTTGCTCAATTGCGCGAGTTCCGAGCCGCTCAGACCGGCAACGTAGTGCGTGCTGACCTTGGTGAAGCCGCCATTGCCGATAATGTCGTACAGGCGTGAAGTGCGTATGCGTGCAGCGAGATCCGTTGCGGGCGTGCCGTCCTTGACCAACTTCGCGATCTCGCCAATGGTCAACCCGGGGGCGGTGGCGCCTCCGGGAACCGCGGTGACCCAATCGGGCAGCCCCTGCGGTTTTGAGAATGTGGAATAGCGCCCGACGTTACTCGCATCCGCCATGCCATTGCCGCCATCGGCGAGGTTCGTCAGGTCCAGCGGTTGCGGATAGCAGGAGACACACCCGCCCAACGATTCTCCCAATACCCAATAGCGGGTGAGCAGATCCACGTCGTTGACAAAGTATTGTTGCAGGGCATCCAGCACCTTCGGCGGCACACCCGCCTCGGCGAGCTTGCCGAAATCCGAGCCGCGCAGTGCATAGGTGGTTTTTGCAGTGGCGATGCGGTCGATAGCCCGGTCCGGTTGACCGCCTTTGCTCAGGGTCACGACTTCTGAAATCGGCGTGGCCGTTCGCGGTGTCATCACCGAGCAGGCGCCGAAGAGCAGTGCGCAGGCGGTAATGGAGAATCGGTAAGAGTAGGGTGATGAACTTTTGGCTTGCGGACATGGTTGGCTCCGTAGTGAGGGCGCACCTGCCTGTTGCACCCGATTTGCTACTAACGATCAGCGTGGCACGACGATGACAGGGCGGTGATAACAGTAGAAACAGTCGTACCACCAATACGCACCTTCGTATTGCGCTCGCGCCGCCCAACGGATGCTGTCGGCGTAGGCGTTCTGCATGTAGTCGAGCACCGCATCGGGCACGCCCTGCTCGTGCAGTTTGACGATCTGGGAAGCGGTCAGGGGGTAGACGGCACGGGTTTCCTGCAATTCGCGGACGATTTCCTCCGCCGGCTTGCCTGCCATGGCCATTTCCACGATCTGATCGATGGATGGCGGTGGCCGGTGTTGCAGGCCGGCACAGCTGCTCACCAGTACGAGGCACAGCAGGATCGCAGCGATGGCGTGAATACGGATGGGCATCGGATAGGGTCATTGCCGGTTTTTTTTGCCTGTCAAACCGCAGGATGTCACCCGCAGTTCGACGTGAGACCGGGAAATTTCGCTTGTCCGCTCAGGCCATGATGTCGGGTACCAGTTGGCGCTCGAGCGCGGAGATCTGGTCCTTCAACAGCAACTTGCGCTTCTTCAGGCGTTGCATCTGCAGTTCGTCAAGTTTCTGGACATGCGAAAGGCGCTCGATCACGTCGTCGAGGTCGCGATGCTCAATTTTCAGGACCTCGAGCCTGCTGCGAACCTGCTCGATTTCCTCCTCCGTCAGTTCCATTGGGGCCTCCAACCCGTTTTATTCTTGATGTTTCCACCATACGCCAGGACGCGCCTGGCGCTAATCCCTGTATTCTCCGGCGTATTCTCCAGCGTATTGCGCTTGTGCAGGCGACCCGCGGTCATCGGCAGTAGAAAAATGGTACACCGATTCTCACGGCAGACACGCAATTTGAGGCGCAGCCAGCGAGCGTATAGCATGCCGCCCGGGAGGAATTGCAATGAACGATGACACCCTGCCGCACGGAATCTACCCGATGCTGTATGCCTTTTTCAACGCCAGCGGCGGGCTGGACAGGACGGGCACCCGCCGCCAGGTGCAGGCCTTCGTTGCCAATGGCGCGCACGGCATGGCTGTTTTGGGACTGGGTACCGAGGTCAATAAGCTGGCCGACGCCGAACGGCGTCAGCTTGTGGACTGGGTGGCGGAGGAGCTTGGCGGGCGGCTGCCGCTGGCCGTAACGGTAAATGCGCCCACAGTCGGCGCGCAGGTCGAGTTCGCAAAATTTGCCCGTTCGCGCGGCGCATCCTGGGTGATCTTGCAGCCGCCGCCTGATCGCGGCGTGCCCGAGGAATTTTTCATCCGCTTTTTCGGTGCGGTCGCCGATCGCGTCGATCTCCCGGTGGCCGTCCAGAATGCGCCGGAATATCTCGGCGTCGGGTTGACGCCGGCCGGCGTGAAGACGCTGGCGCGCAACCATTCGAATTTCCGCATCCTCAAAGGCGAAGGCCCTGCGCTCGCCATCCGCCAGGTCATCGAAGCGACCGGGGGCAGCGTTACGGTTTTCAACGGCCGCGGCGGGCTGGAACTCATCGACAACCTGCGCGCGGGTTGCGCGGGCATGATTCCGGCCTCGGATACCTTCGACCGCCAGGCACGCATATTCGATCTTTTGCGCGAAGGGGCCGAAACGCACGCCGAGGCGCTGTATCGCGAGGTGCTGCCGGCGATCGTGTTCGTCATGCAGTCGCTCGACACGCTGCATACTTACGGCAAGCGCATTGCCGCGATGCGCCTGGACCTCGGCGAAGTATTCGACCGCGCGCCGGCGCTTGCACCGAATGCCTTTGGAATGCGCTGCGCGCAGCGCTATGCAGATGCACTGGGACTGCTTGAATGACAAGAAAATTACGTTTCGTTGCATCGGTTGCCGCCGCGCTGGCCCTGCAGGCCGGCGGATCGGGCGCGCAATCGCCGGAAGAATGGTTCCGCAATGGCCGCGCCGCGGTGGAAAAAGCCAAGCAGGAAAAACCCGTCTTGGGGCACGCCAGAAATATCATCCTTTTCCTTGGCGACGGCATGGGCGTCTCCACGGTGACCGCGGCGCGCATTCTGGAAGGCCAGCAGCACGGCATGCTCGGTGAGGAAAACCAGCTTTCGTTCGAAAAATTTCCTTACGTGGCGCTTTCCAAAACCTACAGTGCGAACCAGCAGACCTCGGATTCGGCGCCAACCATGAGTGCGATCGTGACCGGTATCAAAACCAACGACGGCCTGATCTCGGTGAATGAGCGTGTGGCGCGTGGAGATTTCCGTGCGGCCGCTGCCAACGGCATGAAGACCATCCTGGAGCGTGCTGCCGACAGGGGTATGGCGACCGGTGTCGTCACCACCACGCGGATTACGCATGCTACGCCCGCAGCGTGCTATGCGCACTCGCCCGATCGCGACTGGGAAAGCGACAGCGACCAGCCCGATGCGGCCAACGAGGCGGGCTTTCCGGACATCGCCAGGCAACTGATCGAGTTCGCGCACGGCGACGGCCTCGAGGTGGCGCTCGGAGGAGGGCGTGCGAAGTTCCTGCCGCGCGCGGTGCACGATCCGGAGTACCCGGACAAGACCGGCGAGCGCCACGATGGACGCGACCTGACGAAGGAGTGGCTGACCCGTTATCCGAAATCAGCTTACGTCTGGAACAAGGCGCAGCTCGATGCGGTCGATATCAAGCAAGTCAGGCATCTGCTTGGCCTGTTCCAGCCTTCGCACATGCAATACGAGCATGATCGCGCCAAGGACGCCGCCGGTGAGCCCTCGCTGACGGAAATGACGGGCAAGGCGCTGGATATCCTGTCGCAGCACCAGAAAGGCTATTTCCTGATGGTGGAAGGCGGGCGCATCGACCACGCGCACCATGCGGGCAACGCCTACCGTGCCCTGACCGACACCATCGAATTCGCGCGTGCAATAGAACTCGCCGTGGAACGCACCGATCCCCATGACACGCTGATCATCGTCACGGCCGATCACAGCCACACTTTCACCATTGCCGGCTATCCCAGACGCGGCAACCCGATTCTGGGGAAGGTGGTCGAGCCCGGCCATCCCACCAAGGAGTACGCGCAGGACGCGCTTGGTCAGCCGTACACGACCCTGGGCTACGTGAACGGTCCCGGTTATGCGGGTCAGTCCGTTACCCAGCCGCAGGGGGCGAAGAAGTTTCCCCATCACGGCCCCGGCTTCAAAGGCATAACGGAAGGCCGGCCGGACCTGACCGGCGTGGACACGACCGCGCCGGACTACATGCAGGAATCCGCCATGCCGATGGAAAGCGAAACGCATGGTGGCGAAGATGTGGCGATCTACGCGCGCGGCCCGCAGGCCCATCTGGTCCGCGGCGTACTCGAGCAGAACGTCATTTTCCACGTCATGGCCGAAGCACTCGGACTGCAGGAATGAAATGAAAGCGCCCGTCGTTGTTTGCGACGGGCGCTTGTACACGGCTGGCGGCCGGGTGGGGCCTTACCTACCGGGCGGCTATCTGGTTGTCGTCTTGCGTATTTCTTTTTCGTCGGCCCATTCCAGCAGCCCGCTCTGCACGTTCCAGAGTTGCAGGCTGAACTTGTAGTAGACATCCTTCACGTCCTTGGCTTCCTTGACGATCGACGTGATGTTGCCCTCGATGCGGTAGGCGGCGCCGACCATCTTGCCGATCTCGGCCGATTTCTTGGCATCGTAGTAGTCGCTTTGCTGGCGCTTGAGTTCCTCGATCTGCTGATCCATCGCCGCCGCGTCCACCGCAAAGCGGACCCGACCGCTCTTCTGCAGTTCCACGCGAATCGAATCCGTGATGGATCGCGTATCGATGTATTCGCTGGTCTTGTTCTTGACTTCCTGCACGGTCATGATCGGCCGCCCTCCTCCCGTCACGATCGGGGTGTTGAGCATCGAGCGCGTCATCGATTCGGCGATCATCTGCAGGTCGGTGGAACCGAACTGGTTGGTCACGGTTTCCACGCCGCGCGCATCGCCGTAACGGGTTTTCTCGGCGCAGCCCGACAGGACCATTGTCGCGCAAAGTACTGCGGCGCCGGCGAAACGAATGCAGAGGGCTTGCTTCATGATGACTCCTTCGGAAAAATCCGGTTACGTTGTTATTTGTCCTGGTCCATGACGACGACACGGAAGTCGGTCGCGTCCTGCGAAGGCGCCTGTGTCGTCAGGGTGTAAATCGTATTGCCGTAGATCAGCACGGGTTTCCAGGTTTCATCGTCCCAGGCGCGCATGCCGTCCTTGTCGATCCAGCGGAATTTGTAGGCGATGCGGCGCACGTCATTGTCGGTGTTCTTCAAATCCACGTCGATGCGCAACTGCTCAGAGCGCTGCGCGCAGCGCAGGTCGACTACGTCGATATGCGGAACCGAGCCGGCCATCTCGACTTTCGCCTTGATCAGGCTGGACTTGGAATTGATCTTTTCGGCGCCGACCGGGCAGCCATAAGCATAGCCGGGGTCTTCATATTTAGTCTGGCTGGCGCAACCCGCGAGGCCGATGGATGCGATCAGCCCGGTGGCAAGGATATTCAGTTTCATGATGTGCTCCTCAGTTTGCAACTGACGCTAAACGTTTCTTACTTTGCAGGCGTTGACGCTGCGTCCGGTACCTCAACCGCATGTGCCTGCGCAGGCACGGGATTTCGCGGAGTCATTGCGTACGTCGCGCCACCCAGCAGTCGCAATCCGACGACGGCGTAACGCCCTGATACGGTGAAGCCGATGTCGCGTCCACCCGGACTGGCGCCGAATCCCAAGGTGTGCGGACCGGAGGGAATGCGCGCACGGGCGATCGCAATCTGTGCCGGCAGGGAGCGCCAGCCTCGTTCGTCCGCGGATTCGGTAACGATCGAGCCGATCGCCAGCGCCAGGCTGACAAGGCCCGACTGGTCGTTCTTGCCCGCTTCGTACTGCGCAATCGCCTTGCCGCTGGAACGAATGATACCGCGCAACATGATGCCGGGCATTTCCTCCTGCAGGGCCTTGCGCGCCATCAGGTCGATGCTGGTGATGACGACCGTATTGACGGCCGGCCCGTCCTGGATCTGCAATTGTGCCGGCATGAACGACGGCTGCCCCGGCGTGATGACCGGAAACGACACCGGGATGATGAGCAGGCGGTTGCGATAGGGAAATGGAAAGCTGAACTGGCGCGATTTTCGCGCCGGCGCCGTGCCCGACTCGATGACGAACAGCACGTCGGTGTAGCCGTCATCCCGGGTCGCCACACGCGCGTCGAGTCCCGCGAGGGCGTCGTCCAGCAGCGCGTGGCCGGGCTGCAATTCGATCGCCCGGCGATAGCCCGCTGCGGCAAGGCTTGGCTCGCCCTGTGCCTCATAGACGAATCCGGCCAGATAATGGCTGAAGGCACTCTCGTAACTGTTCCTGAGCGTATTGACCTCGGCGTTGTCGATCGCCTGCACCGGATAGCCGTTCAGCTCCCGGAAGCTCGTTTTCATGCCGCGCTTCTTCGCTTCGTCCTGCGTCTTCTGCAGTTCCTTCTTGCGCAACTCGTCGATGACCGCCGCGCGCTCGTGCGTGCGCTTGATGTCCACGCGCGCAGTGTCGAAATCGCCGTATGCGAGGCGGTCAAGCGCGAGGCGCGTGGTGAGCATGACTTTCTCGTAGTCGTGGCCTTCGTACGGCAATGACTTGTCGTTGAACAGCACGGAACCGACTCTGCCCAGAAGCTTTTCCGGGTTGTAGGCGGCTGCCTTTTCCCAGGATTGCACATGTACGTCGGCAGCGAGCCAGGCTTTTTCGCTTTCGCCGTAGTTGGTTTTCAGGCGTTGCAGCTCGCCGAACTCGAGGTAGTAAAGCAAATCCTTGCTGCCCAGCCTGTTGTTGCCGTTCAGCCGCTTGATGGCGCCCTCGACATTGCCGCTGGCGGCGAGGTTGATCGTACTCGTCAGCTCGGAATCGTAGCTGCGGAACGTGGCGCATCCCGACAGCATCGCCAGCGACAGGGCAATTGCAGCGACACCGGCGGGAAAAATGGGGGAAGGGGGGGCGTTCAAGACGGAGTCCTGCTCGCAACAACGCTGCAACTGCGTCTCAGTTGACCGTTCGGCCGGCGTCTTCTTCGGAAGGTGCGTGTGCAAATGTCGGCACTGCCAGCGAAAGGTCCCATTCCGCCTTGACGGCCGTATCCTGCACAAGTTTCATCAGTCCGTGCAGCAGCGTGTCGCCCAGTGCCAGATCCACGCCGTTACCCTGTCGCGGTTGCAGCGACAACACCGTCTGGCTTTTTTCGTTTCGGCGCGCGCGAACCTTGCTGACCAGCATCGGCGCATTGCCCAGCGGGTGTTCGCGTTCCGGCTCCTGCTGTGCAGCCTTGGAAAACTTCACTTCCTGCAACGCCTTCTCGTGCTGCATGCCCAGAAGCGCCTTGCGCACCTCGGGATTCGGCTGCATCTGGATGTCCGGCTTGGCCTGCGCCATCTGCAGCAGCACCGGCCAGACGCGCTTGACCAGCCGCCGCGTCAGCCAGAACTGGATTTCGGCTTTTTTGTCGAAGAACACCCGCACCATGAGGCGGTCGTCCTCGGCGTGGAATTCGACCGTTATGCGTTCAAGGTTCATGGCGGCAATATTACGTGTAAGCCGTGCGAGGAAAAAGAACCCCAGGCGCAATCAGCCTGTCTGATAGCGGCGAATGATCTCGGGGTCGGGGTCGAAACCCAGGCCGGGCGCTTGCGGCACGGCAATCTTGCCGTTGCGGGGGATCGCTTCGTTGCCGTAGAGCCGCGCCTCGAGGTCGAAGTAACGCCATTCCACCATTGAGCCAAGCCCTCCGATCGTGCCGTGACCCAGGGCGGCGTTGACATGCACGCCCGCAAGGAAGGCGGGGCCATCGTAGAAGCTATGGGGCATGACCGTTACGTTGTAAGCCGTGGCGAGGACGAAGACCTTGCGCAGTTCCGAGATGCCGCCCATCTTGGCCGGGCTGGGCTGCACGAAATCCACCGCGCCGGCGTCGAACAGGTGCTTGAATTGCGTAACCGTGGTCGCGTTTTCCCCGGCTGCGACAGGGATGCCGCCATGCGCACGCACATGCGCCAGCGCGGTGTGGTCTTCCGGCGGCCACACCGGCTCCTCGAGCCAGCGCAGGTTCAATGACCGCAGTTTCTCCGCCATGTCGAGGGCTTCGCGCTGCGTCCATGGGCAGTTCACGTCGAGCATGATGTCCACGTCCTTGCCCGCGGCCTCGCGCGCCGCGCGGGTGGGGGCAACTTCGATCTCATGCAGTTTGACGTGGCGGAAGCCTTCGCCCAATGCGCGTTCGACATTTTTCGCAACCAGTTTCGGCTCGGTGTAACGGATCAGGCTGGCGTAGCACGTGATTTCCGGTTTGCCGCCGCCCAGGAGCTGGTGCACGGGCAGTTTTGCGGCTTTGCCGGCGATATCCCACAGTGCGATGTCGATGCCGGACAGGCCGAAGATGATCGGGCCGCTGCGACCGAAGATATGCAGCTTCTGCTGGATCTCCTGGGTCAGCGTTTCGATCGCCAGCGGATCGCGGCCGATGCACATCGGCGCGAGGATCTGGTCGATGGCCACCCTGGTGGCGGGGATGACGTTGTAGCCGAAGGCTTCGCCCCACCCGGTGATGCCGGTATCGGTGCTGATCTTGACCAGCAACACGTCTGCGGTCTGCCAGGCCTTGCCGCCCCAGACCTGTGTATCCGACGGGCCGCCGCTGGTGTAGGGGATGCGCAGCACCATGGTTTCGATTTTCTCGATTTTCATTGTCGTACTCCGGCAGGTTCAGGCAGAAAAGAAGCGAATAATAGGCGACATGAAGCACGCCCGCATGGGACGGATGAATGCACCCTGGGATTGCCGGAATTGTGCCGCTAGGAGGTAGTGCGGTATTTCCTGTAGTACGACATGACCCGCGGGACATAGGTCATGGTTTCCTGATAGGGCGGGATGCGGTTGCCGGCCCTGACCACGGCGCGCTCCCCGGCGTTGTAGGCCGCCACGGCAAGCTGTACATCGTTATTGAACATACGGATCAGATCACGCAGGTAGCGTGCGCCACCGCTTATGTTCTGCGCCGGATCGAGGCGATTCTTGACGCCGTAGCGCTTCGCCGTTTCAGGCATTAACTGCATGAGTCCAGCGGCGCCTTTGGGTGAACGGGCGAACGGGTTGTAGCCGGATTCCGCCGAGATCACCGCATGGATCAGGGCTGCGTCCAGGCGCGTCGCCTTCGCCGCATCCTGGATGGGTTTGGCGTAGCAAGCCCTTTCCTTTTCGTCGTAATAGCGGATTTCGCCGGCCAGCGTCTCCGTAACCGGGTCCGCTCTCCGCTTTTCCTTCACGTAAACCTTGAAGCGGCTGTCCTGCGGGACATTGGTGAAGTGCACGGCGCCATCCGCATCGACGTAGCGGTAAATGTCGGCGTGCGCAATTCCGGCAGAAACCGCCGAAACGAGTAAAACGACTGACAGGAGGAACCGGGTTTGCATGGTTTGCAAGTAGGGCAGCAACTTTCAGGCCATTGCTCCAGTACGGCGTCGGTCCGGCGGACGATGTGACCGGATGAAGTAACCGAGCATCGCCCGGAAAGTTTAGCCCTGTGCGCGGCTGCGGGTTGGAATCAATACGGTGGCGAGAGACGCGATCACCAGCACCAGCGCCGCGTATTCCTGCCACTGCGGCGATTCCCCGAGCAGCCAGATGCCGCTGAATACGCCGACGATCGGGATCATCAGCGTGCTCAACGAGGAGACGCCGGGCGGCGCGGTCGTGGCGATCTTGAACCAGGCCCAATAGCAGAAAATGAAGACGAAGGTCATGTTATAGACCAGCCCGGCGGTCGCCGCGGTGCCGATCGGCCGCCAGTCGCCCCAGTCGAATATGAGCGCACCGATCACGATCGGCAGGCCGCCGATCAGCAGTTGCCACGCGGTCAGCGCGGTGGTACTCACGGTCGTGGGATAGCGCCGCATGAGGACGGTGCCAAATGCCCAGCTGATCGCCCCCCCGAGTACCAGCATGGCGCCGAGCGGCGACGTGCGCATGATGCTGAGTTCTCCGCCGAGCAGGACGGCCATGCCGGCCATGCCGAGCAGCAGTCCGAGGATGCGCCTGCCGGTCAGTTTCTCGCGGAGGATGAACACCGCCAGCAACACCGCCCACACCGGCATGCTGTAAGCGAGGATGGCACTGCGTCCCGCGGGCAGCATTCTCAGGCCGTATCCGATGAGCACGTTCCACAACGTGACATTGCAGATCGAGATGACGACCAGCCAGCTCCACTGACCGCGCGGCACGCGGATGGTCTGGCGGCCTGCGCGCGCGATGGCGAACAGGCCGATCGCGCCGGTGCTGACGCAAAGGCCGCGAAAGGTCCACACCGGCAACTCGGCCAATGTCATTTTCATCATCGGCCAGTTGAACCCCCAGCCGAGCGTGAGCACGGCCAGCAGCATCCACATCGAACGGGGAAGCGTTTGGGATTGCATTTCACCACCACCTCACCCCCCCCCGCCCCTCTGCTGCGCTTCAAGTGTTCCCTTGTCCCCGGAGCGGAGAGGGAGCTGGAGTGCTCCTAAGATTGAAGGGGAGGTTTTATACCATCAATTTTCCAGTATCGCATTCGTATGATTTACCAACTCTTGTGTGTATAGACATAAGTTTTTTCCACGCCCTCTCCGCCCTCGGGGAAGAGAGCCGGGGTGAGGTGGGGTATCATTCCTTCATGACCATGCATCCGATCGTGCGTTTCCTGGTGTTCTGGGGCGTCAATACGCTATCGCTGTGGGTGGCCGATGCGCTGTTCGACGGCATCTCGTTCGCGAAGCCGCAATCGCTGTTCATTGCCGGCCTGATGCTCGGGATGGTGAACACCTTTCTGAAGCCGGTACTGGTCATCCTGACGCTGCCGCTTTCGATCGTGACCCTGGGCCTGTTCGTACTGGTGATCAATGCGCTGATGCTGTTGCTGGTCGCATGGCTGGTTCCCGGATTCATGGTGGCGGGATTCTGGTCCGGTTTCCTCGTGGCCCTGTTCGTCGCTGTATTCAGTTTCATCGTGAATTCGCTGATCGGCTTCAAGAATGTCGGGATCCGGCGCATCGAATAAACTTCCGCGTATGGCCGCGGTACGGCCAGTCAGTCGCTCAATTCCACATATCGATAAGAAAACAACACAGGAGGCAAGGATGCAGAAATACCAGATGTACATCGGCGGCGAATGGGTCGCCCCATCGTCGGGAGCATGGTTCGAAAGCTTCAACCCGTTTACTGGTGAACCCTGGGCGCTGATTCCCCGCGGCAATGCGGCCGATGCGGATCACGCGGTGCGCACGGCGCATGCGGCGTTTACCGACGGCCCATGGCCGCAGATGACCGCGACGCAGCGCGGCGCGCTGTTGCGCAAACTTGGCGATTTGGTTGCGCAGAACGCGCAGCATCTTGCCGAAACCGAGGTGCGCGACAACGGCAAGCTGCTTGCCGAGATGGCGGGGCAGCTCAACTATGTTCCGCAGTGGTACTACTACTTCGGCGGGCTGGCGGACAAGGTCCAGGGCGCGGTCATTCCGCTCGACAAGAAAGGCTACTTCAACTTCACGCGCTACGAGCCGCTCGGCGTGGTGGTGGCAATCACGCCGTGGAATTCACCGCTGATGCTGACCGCCTGGAAGCTGGCACCCGCGTTGGCCGCGGGCAATACCGTAGTCATCAAGCCTTCCGAGTTCACTTCGGCTTCCGCGCTGGAGTTCGTCAAGCTGGTGGAGCAGGCCGGCTTTCCCGCCGGCGTCGTCAATGTCGTCACCGGTTATGGCAAGGAGGCGGGCATGCCGCTGGTCGAGCATCCGCTCACAGCTAAGATTACTTTCACCGGATCGGATGCCACCGGCAGGCTCATCGCCGAAACAGCGGCGCGCGGCTTCAAGAAAGTCGGACTGGAACTCGGCGGCAAATCGCCCAACATCGTGTTCGAAGACGCCGTCATCGAGGACGCGGTCAACGGCGCCGTGTCCGGCATTTTCGCGGCGACTGGCCAGACCTGCATCGCGGGCTCGCGACTGCTGTTGCAGGAATCCATCCACGATGATTTCGTCGAGAAGCTGCTGACACTGGCGAAGACGGCGAAAATGGGCGACCCGATGAGCCTGGAAACCCAGGTCGGACCGGTGACCACACAGCCGCAATACCAGAAGATTCTGTCTTACATCGACGTTGCCAAGAACGAAGGCGCGACATTGCGCATGGGCGGTGGTCCGGCGACGCGTCCGGAATGCGGAAAGGGATGGTTCGTCGAGCCGACGATTTTCACCGGCGTGGACAACAAGATGCGCATCGCCCAGGAAGAGGTGTTCGGCCCGGTACTTTCCATTATCCCGTTCAAGGACGAGGAAGATGCGGTGCGCATCGCCAACGACGTGCGCTTCGGCCTCGGCGCGGGGGTCTGGACCCGCGATGTGGGTCGCGCGATCCGCATGTCGGAACGCATCAAAGCCGGCACGGTATGGGTCAACACCTATCGCGCCGTGAGCTTCATGTCGCCGTTCGGAGGCTACAAGGACAGCGGCGTGGGCCGGGAGAACGGCCAGAGCGCCATCTACGAATACCTGCAGATGAAAAGCGTCTGGATCAATACCGGTGTCAAGACCGGGAATCCTTTCGTAATGAGATAGACAGGCAGGATTTCGAGCGAAAAATGAAACGGGCGGCCATGCGGCCGCCCGTTTTGTCCATGCAGTCAGGCGAGCGGATCAGCCCGCGATCTTGTGAATTTCCGCCGTGCGCGGAATCCGCTTTGGCAATACGTCCTTTAGCTTGGCTCGCGTGTCGCGCAGCAGCTTTTCCGTGGTCGGCCAGTCGATGCAGGCATCCGTTACCGATACACCGTACTTGAGCTGCTTCAGGTCCGCGGGGATCGACTGATTGCCTGCATTGATATTGCTTTCCAGCATCACGCCGACGATCGACTGGTTGCCTTCCATGATCTGGTGCGCGCAGTCGAGCATGACCAGCGGCTGCAGGTTGTGGTCCTTGTTGGAATTTGCATGGCTGCAATCCACCATAATGTTGGCCGGCAGTTTATTCTTCGCCAGTTCTTTTTCCACCACAGCCATCGTTACGGAGTCGTAGTTCGGACCCTTCGAGCCCCCGCGCAGCACGAGGTGGCCGTAACGGTTTCCGTTGGTGCGGATGACTGAAACCTGGCCGCGCTGGTTGATGCCGAGGAAACTGTGCGGCCGCGACACCGACAGCAGTGCATTGATTGCCACTTGCAGGCCGCCATCCGTGCCGTTCTTGAAGCCGACGGGCGTCGACAGGCCGCTGGCCATTTCACGATGCGTCTGCGATTCCGTGGTGCGTGCGCCGATCGCGCTCCAGGTGACCAGGTCACCGAGGTATTGCGGGCTGATCGGATCGAGCGCCTCGGTGCCGGCCGGCAACCCCAGTTCGTTGATGTCGCGCAGCACTTTGCGCGCGAGCTGCAGGCCTTCTTCGATGTCGAATGAGTCGTCCATGTGCGGATCGTTGATCAGGCCTTTCCAGCCGGTGGTGGTGCGCGGCTTTTCGAAATAAACCCGCATCACGATGAACAGCGTATCGGCGACTTCATCCGCGACTTTCTTCAGGCGTTGCGCATAGTCCATCGCCGCCGCCGGATCGTGGATCGAGCACGGACCCATCACCACCATCAGGCGATGGTCGCGGCGATCGAGAATGCGATCGAGCGCGTGCCGGCCTTCGAGGACGGTCTGTTCGGCCTTGTCCGTCAGGGGAACGCGCCGCTTGATTTCGTCCGGATTGAGCAGGACGTCCTGCGCCGCGACATTTACGTTGTAAACCAGTTTCTCATCCATGATCGATGGCTTGCTTGGGCGATTTGTACATTAGGAACAGGCGATTCTACGTAATCCGGCGTTCTCGGCATAGCCCATCGATCGATCGGCGGCTTAAGAAATCCTCGTCGGTTGCCGATAGGGGCTGAGGACGAAACGAAAATGCGACCGGATGCGCCGATCCCGTAGCGGGCTGGCGCTGGAAACATTGGGCTCTTCGACCAATCTATCGCATTTTCGAGTACGCGGTCGGCGTCAGAATCAGATTGGTGATGTGCGTTGTCAGCGGACCGTCCTTTTCGGTCTCTGCGCGTGTCGCCAGCCAGTCGGGGTGCGTCGCGAAAGCGTTCCACTTCTGTTCCCGTTCAGCGAGATTTTCCCACTCCAGGATGTAGTAAAGATCGTTGTTGCTTTCGCCAATTGCGGTTGTCCAGAAGCCGACCTGGCGGATGCCGAAACGCTCCCACAATTTCAAGGTGTGATTCGAGAATCTCGCATTGAGCGCGGGCAGTTTGCCGGGGAATGCGTGATAGATGCGCAGTTCGTAGATCATGCTTCACTCCCTTTTTATTGTTGAAATTCCAGCCCTGGTCCTCAATAACGCTTGATCAGGGTCAGGGTGTTGCCTTCCCGGCGCATTTCCAGTTTGCCGAGGAAGCTCATGCCCAGCAGGACCACCGGAAGCGCGCCGCCTTCATGTACCATGCCGTCGACGTCCCGCAACGTAATGTCGCCCAGCGTAACCTGCCCCAGCTTCACTTTGTAGACCGGCGCTACGCCATTGGCGGTTTGCGAGTAACCGCGTTCGCCGGCGAGGTAGTTGACACCGGCACGCCGTGCCTCGGCCACGCTCATCGCCACCAAGGTTGCGCCGGTATCGACGAGGAATTGCACGGACGAACCGTTGATGCTGCCCGAGGACACAAAATGCCCGTTCCGGTCCGCGGCCAGGATCGCCGTGGCGTGGTCGCTCTGGACGGAAAGCGCGCTATAGACGCCCTCGCCGATGTGCAATTTCTGCTGCTTGGCATTGATTGAAATGATGGCTTCCGCGCTGTTCGAACTGACCAGCGTGACGCCCGCAAAGGTTTCGCCGACGCGCAGGGTGCGCGGTTTGCCCTTGTCGATAACCAGCATGGCCTTGTCTTGAAACAAAGCCACGACGCTCACGTCGGCAGCCCACGCCGGCGCGCCCAGTGCCCAAAGGCTGATCAAAACTCGCGTAAAATTTGCGCTATTCAAGTGCGTACGAATCCTCTGCCAATGAAGCCGGTCGCGATATTTCGTCATTCACCCACGGAAGGACCGGGCTATTTTGCCACGTATCTGCATGCACGCGGCTTGCCGGGGCAACTGGTGAAGCTTGACGAGGGCGAGGCCGTCCCCGCGGGCGTTGGAACTTTCAGCGGACTGGTGTTCATGGGCGGGCCAATGAGCGTCAACGACGATCTGCCCTGGATTGCGCCGGTGCTTGAGTTGATCCGCAAAGCCGTGTCTTCAGACGTTCCCATCCTCGGACATTGTCTGGGCGGGCAGTTGATGTCGAAGGCGCTCGGCGGCAGCGTCGGGCGCAACCCCGTCAAGGAAATCGGATGGGGTGAAATCGAGGTGGCCGACAACCCTGAAGCGAAGGCGTGGTTCGGACCGGACTTGAAGCGCTTCGAATCGTTTCACTGGCACGGCGAGACCTTCACGATTCCGCCCGGTGCGGTGCGCATCATGGGCAACCGGAATTGCGAAAACCAGGGCTTCGTCGCCGGCAAAAACCTGGGCATGCAATGCCATGTCGAAATGACCGAGGATCTCATCGAGAGCTGGTGCAAGTCGGGATCGGACGAGATTGCAACGGCAATCAGTCCTGCGGTGCAGACGCCAGGCCAGATGCAGCGCGGGATGGAGCAGAAACTGGGCGCGCTCAGAGTCGTTGCAGGCCGGCTTTACGATCGATGGGTGGAAGGGCTCAGGCGCTAGGCTCGGGGCGCTAGAGTTCGAGCTTTTTACTTCCTCGCGCCTGGAGCCTGGTGCCTCGTACCTGGAATTTCAGGGATTGGGCGTTTCGCTCAATCCCTGAAATTCCCGACCTGGATCGGGAAATCGGTGACGCTCTTCCTGACCAGCGCGATCGCCGCCTGCAACTCGTCTTTCTTGGCGCCGGAAACCCGCACCGCATCGCCCTGGATGCTGGCCTGCACCTTGAGTTTGGCGTCCTTGATCAGTTTCTGGATTTTTTTGCCGAGTTCCTGGTCGACCCCGACCTTCACGGTTATCACCTGCTTGGCCTTGTCGCCGCTGATCGTTTCGACCTTGCCGCGCTGCAGGCAGCGTACGTCCACACCGCGTTTGGTCAGCTTGCCGATCAGCACGTCGTAAACCTGGCCGATCTTGAAATCGTCATCGGCAAAAACCGTCAAGGTCTTGTCGGCATGTTCGACGCGCGCGTCCGAGCCCTTGAAATCGAAGCGGTTGGACACTTCCTTGTTGGTCTGGTCGAGCGCGTTCCTCAACTCGACCTGATTGACTTCGGAGACTATGTCGAAGCTGGGCATGGCCTGTCCCTTCCTCAAAGCTCCCCGTCCATTCGCCTGAATGAACGAGGAGAAAGCCTACTTCCTGCCGCGTTTGGCGCCGATGCGCAGGCGCAATGCGTTCAGGCGGATGAATCCGGCTGCATCGGCCTGGTTGTAAGCCCCCTTGTCGTCGTCGAAAGTGGCAATGCGCGAATCGAACAGCGAATCGGACTTCGATGCGCGGCCGACGACCAGTACGGTGCCCTTGTACAATTTGAGCCGCACCGTGCCGTTCACCGTCGACTGCGACTTGTCGATCAGGCTTTGCAGCAGCAGGCGTTCCGGGCTGTACCAGTAGCCGTTGTAGATCATGCGCGCATAACGCGGCATCAGGTCGTCCTTCAGTGCCAGCACTTCGCGATCCAGCGTGATGGATTCGATGGCGCGATGCGCCTTGAGCATGATGGTGCCGCCCGGCGTTTCGTAGCAGCCCCGGGATTTCATGCCAACATAGCGGTTCTCGACGATGTCGAGGCGTCCGATGCCGTGCTTGCCGCCGATCTCGTTGAGCTTCGTCAGCACCTGGGCCGGCGTCATCTTCTTGCCGTTGACCGCAACGATGTCGCCATTGCGGTAGTCCAGTTCCACATGCTCCGGCCGGCCCGGTGCCTTTTCGGGCGACACGGTGATGCGCCACATCGAATCTTCCGGTTCGAAATCCGGATCCTCCAGGACGCCTCCCTCATACGAGATATGCAGCAGGTTGGCGTCCATGGAGTAGGGTGCGCCACCGCCTTTGCGCTTCTTGAAATCCACCGGAATGCCGTGCTTGTCGGCGTAAGCCAGCAGTTTGTCCCGCGACAGCAGGTCCCATTCGCGCCAGGGCGCGATGATCTTGACGTCGGGCATCAACGCATAGGCGCCGAGTTCGAAGCGCACCTGGTCATTGCCCTTGCCGGTTGCGCCATGGGAGACCGCATCCGCACCGGTCTTGCGCGCGATCTCGACCAGGTGCTTGGCGATCAGTGGCCGCGCGATCGAGGTGCCGAGGAGGTACTCGCCCTCATACAGCGCATTGGCGCGGAACATCGGATAGACGAAGTCGCGGACAAACTCCTCGCGCAGATCTTCGATGAAAATCTGTTTGATGCCGAATTTCTTAGCCTTCTTGCGTGCCGGTTCCACCTCTTCGCCTTGGCCTATGTCGGCGGTGAAGGTGACGACTTCGCATTGGTAGGTGTCCTGCAGCCACTTCAGGATGACCGAAGTATCCAGGCCGCCTGAGTAGGCGAGCACGACTTTCTTGATAGGCTTTTCTGCGTTTTTCTTCTTCACGTTGTCCCTTGATGTGAATTCATTTACGTCTTGTTTGGATTGTCATCGTCGTCCATGTCACCTTCAAAGACGCCGTCCACCCATTCCCCGACAATCAACCGGCCGTCCGGCGTCTTGTACTGCCCATGGCCGTGGGGCTGGCCCGCTTTCCACTGCCCTTCGTACCAGCTTCCATCCGGCGCGTCGTAGCGGCCGTCGCCATCCTGAAGGCTGTGCTTCCAGTCGCCGGCGTACTTTCCCCCTTCCGCGCGCGTGAGCACGCCTTTGCCTTCTGCCCAGCCTTCCTTCAGGGTACCCTCGTAGCGATCCGCGGACTTGCCGTTGATATACCACTCCAGCACGCCTTCGCCGTCGGCCACGCCGTTTCGGCACTGGCCTTTCCAGACGATGGACTCGCCCGGCTGCGGGAAGGGATTGGCAACCTTGCAGCCGCTCTTGTCGGCTATCCAGGAAACATCATCATCGGCGCACAGGCCGGCAAACGGAATCAGCAACGATAAAACCAATGCGATTCGGGGAATGCTTAATCGGACCATATCCACTCCTTCGACGGTAATTTAATTACTCCGGACCGCGGGATTCATTGCATTCCCGCAGCGTGTTCCCCTGGTTCCAGCGACTTTCGACACTGCCGGTCCTGGTGCGTTCTTCAGACCGATTCGACTTTTCCGAGCAGCAGAAATTCCATCAACGCCTTCTGCGTATGCAACCTGTTCTCAGCTTCATCCCAGACCACGCTCTGCGGGCCATCGATCACGGCCGCCTCGACTTCTTCTTCGCGATGCGCGGGCAGGCAATGCATGAACAAGGCGTCGCGCGCGGCGTGCTTCATCATTTCGACGTCTACCTGCCAGTCCTCGAAATCGCGCTTGCGTTCCTCGTTCTCCGCCTCGAATCCCATGCTGGTCCAGACGTCGGTCGTGACGAGGTGCGCGCCGCGCGCGGCTTCCATCGGATCGGAAAATTCCTCGTAATGGTCGGTGCCGTAAAGGCCGGCGCGCTCCGGCTCCACTTCGTAGCCCGGGGGCGTGGAGACGTGGACATTGAAGTCGAGCACTTCCGCGGCTTGCAACCAGGTGTTGCAGACATTGTTCGAGTCGCCGATCCAGGCGACGGTCTTGCCCTGGATCGGGCCGCGATGCTCGATGAATGTATAGATATCGGCCAGAATCTGGCAGGGATGGTATTCGTTGGTGAGGCCGTTAATGACCGGCACCCGAGAGAGAGCGGCAAAGCGTTCGATGATGTCCTGCTCGAATGTGCGGATCATGACGATGTCGCACATGCGCGAGATGACCTGCGCGGCGTCCTCGACAGGTTCTCCGCGGCCGAGTTGCGAATCGCGCGTGCTGAGGAATATCGCCGCCCCCCCGAGTTGGTGCATGCCGGCCTCGAACGACAGGCGGGTGCGTGTGCTCTGCTTTTCGAAAATCATCACCAGCGTGCGGTCGAACAGCGGGTGATAGGGTTTGTATGACTTGAACTGCTGCTTGATCCAGCGCGTGCGCTCGAACAGATGATCGAACTCGTGGCGCGAAAGGTCCTTGAGCTGCAGAAAGTGTTTCGGAGACTGCATATGCGGACCGTCAGTTCGCCACGGCCGTTTCAGCGGCGGCATTGAGGAAGGTCTTGATCAGGGCCGAGACCCCGTCGATCAGTGTCGTCACTTCCGCGTCTTTCAGGTTCAGCGGCGGGAGCAGCCGGACCACGGTGTCCGCCGTCACGTTGATCAGCAGGCCGGCTTCGAATCCGCGCACTACCAGTTCGCCGCAGGGCCGGTCGAGTTCTATGCCGATCATGAGGCCTTTGCCGCGGATTTCCTTCACGCCGGCGGTTCCGGCCAGATTCCGTGCAATGCCTTCGCGAATTTTCTGCCCGATGTCGCCTGCGCGCTCGACCAGGCCTTCGTCCTCGATGATCGAAAGCGTGGTGAGGGCGGATACACAACCCAGCGGATTGCCGCCGAAGGTGGAGCCATGCTTGCCCGGCGTAAATACAGAGGCGGCGGCGCCGCGCGCCAGGCAGGCGCCGATCGGGAAGCCGTTGCCGAGCCCCTTGGCCAGCGACATCACATCGGGCTTGATGCCCAGATGCTGGTGCGCGAACCACCTGCCGGTGCGTGCCATTCCGCTCTGCACTTCATCGAGCATCAACAGCCATCCCTTGTCATCGCAGATCCGGCGCAGGTGCGGAATATAGCCGTCTTCCGGAACGTGGACGCCGCTCTCGCCTTGCACCGGTTCCACCAGCACCGCGACTATGTTCGGATTGGTCGCCGCCACTTGCTGAAGCGCGGGCAGGTCGTCATAGGGCACGCGCACGAAACCGGTCAGCAAAGGCTCGAACCCGGCCTGTACTTTGCGGCTGCCGGTGGCCGACAGCGTTGCGATTGTGCGGCCATGGAAGGCCTGCTCCATGACGATGATGGCGGGAGATTCGACGCCTTTCTGGTGGCCATACAGGCGCGCGAGCTTGATCGCCGCTTCGTTGGCTTCGCATCCGGAATTGCAAAAGAACGCATTGTCCATTCCCGCGAGCGCGCACAGGCGGGCGGCAAGTTGCTCCTGCTCGGGGATTTCGTAAAGGTTGGAAACATGCATCGCACGCGCGGCCTGCGCGGAAATTGCGGCGATCAGGCGGGGGTGGGCATGACCGATGCCGCTGACCGCGACGCCGCTGACGCAGTCGAGGTAGCGCTTGCCATTGAGATCCCATAGCCATGAGCCCTCGCCGCGGGAGAACGCTATCGCCTGCCGGCCATACGTTGTCATTACGTGTTGCATCATGTCGCCCACCAGGCCGTTTCCCCGGCTCCAAAAAGCACACGGCGGCAAAAAGCCGCCGTGCGTGCCATTGAAAATGTTGGGGTTCTCAACTCCTATATTTATCCGAATCGGTCTATGGATGCAAGCGCTTTACCTGTCGGATTTCGCATTCGTCATGCGTGACCGGCGATCACGGTTCGGGCTTGCATCCGATGTTTGACTGCGCGACTTGCAGCAGCAAGTATTGGTATGCGGCGGCGGCCCTTGCGGCTCTTCATCTCCCGGCGAAGCAGCCAAAGCCCCGTGCAACCGATTGAAGTGCCAGCGATGGCGCTGGAATTGCCGCGCCTTTGATCTGTTGTAAACTATTAATCAATAACTTGCTGTAAGTTACGAAGCCAGAAAGTACGTTTGTGCGCTGCAAAATATGCTACGATGCGGGCGAATTTCAGGATCTGAACAATGTCCGGCCCGCCCATCGTAGAAATTCTCATCGTCGGTGTCACAACGAACGGTGAAACATTCCGGCCCAGTGACTGGGCTGAACGGCTTTGCGGTTGTATGTCGTTGTTCGGCGAAGACCAGCGCGTCAGTTATTCACCCTATCTGAAGCCGATCATCGCGTCGGGGATAAAGTGCGTCGTCGTCAACCGCCGGCTCGAGCAAATGAGTCCTGAAGCATTCAAATTCCTGATGTCGTTCTGCAGTGACAACGAATTGCAGGTGAGGGAAGGGCGGCACGAGATCCGCCAATCGCTGCAGGTGCACAAGGACATCAGAGCGGCGTGACCCTGACGACTCTTTAACTGCCGTTGTAAAACAAAAGGCCCGCATGCGCGGGCCTTCGCATTTGCCTGGCTTGCCTGATCAGGCCATCGCTTTGATGGCGGCGGCCAAGCGGCTTTTCTGCCGGGACACGGTATTCTTGTGCACGATGCGCTTGTCCGCGATCGAATCGATGCGGCTTTGCGACATCTGGAACTGTGCCTGGGCGGCTTTCTTGTCGCCGGCGGCGATCGCCTTCTTCACGTTCTTGATGGCGGAGCGTAATTCCGTGCGCTGGCCGGCATTGTGGGCGCGGCGGTGTTCTGCCTGGCGGGCGCGTTTCTTGGCTGAGGCTATGTTGGCCATTAGGTCTTCCTTGAACCGGGGGACTGCGGAAAAGGGCGCTATGGTACTGTCCCGGCAGGGGGTTTGCAACCCGATAGTGGCGTTTTGCCGCAAAAACAGGTCAGGCATTTCCGGAGCCGGGCCTGCGCCGCAAGCCGGCCGCGTGGCATCGCTCGGTTACAATCCGCGGCATTCCGGTTTCCATCTCACACGAAAATGAATTTGCTCAAGGCCTTGGCGACTATCAGCAGCATGACGCTGGTGTCGCGGATTCTGGGATTCGTGCGCGATGCCGTGATCGCACGTGGCTTTGGCGCGGGCCTGTATACCGACGCTTTTTTCGTCGCTTTCCGGCTTCCCAACCTCCTGCGGCGGCTTTTTGCCGAAGGCGCATTCGCGCAGGCGTTCGTCCCGATCCTTGGGGAATATCGCAATGCCCGCACCCCCGAAGAGACTCGATCGCTCGTCGATCACGTCGCAAGCTTTCTGGCCGTGGTCCTCGTCGTCGTTTCCGCCATCGGTATGATCGCGGCGCCGCTGATCGTCTATGTCACCGCGCCGGGCTTCGTGGCGGACAGCGACAAGTTCGCGGTCACCGTGCAACTGCTCCGCGTCACGTTCCCCTACATCCTCTTCATCTCACTGACGTCGTTGGCCGGCGGGATCCTGAATACGTGGAGCCGGTTTTCGGTGCCGGCGTTCACACCCACGTTGCTGAATGTTTCCTTCATCGTGTTCGCGCTGTGGCTCGCCCCGTATTTCGATCCGCCGGTCCTGGCTCTGGCCTGGGCCGTGTTGGCCGGCGGCCTGCTGCAACTGGGCTTCCAGCTGCCATTCCTGGCCAGGATCGACATGCTGCCGCGCTTTCGATTCGACCTGAAAGACCCCGGTGTATGGCGAATCCTGAAGTTGATGGGCCCGGCGGTTTTCGGGGTATCGATCGGCCAGATCAGCCTGCTCATCAACACCATCTTCGCTTCTTTCCTTGTCACTGGCAGCGTGTCCTGGCTCTACTACGCCGACCGCCTGATGGAATTTCCTACCGGGTTGCTTGGCGTCGCGCTGGGTACGATCCTGCTGCCAAGCCTGACACGAAGCTTTGCCGACAAGACCGGCGGCGAATATTCGAAACTGCTCGATTGGGGACTGCGGCTGACCGTCATGCTGGCCCTACCTTGTGCACTGGCGCTCGCCCTGCTCGCCGTGCCGCTGATCGCAACCCTGTTTCACCACGGTGCATTCGGCGAACACGACGTGACAATGACGCGCAATGCGCTCATGGCTTACAGCGTCGGACTGTTGGGATTGATCCTGGTCAAGGTACTCGCCCCCGGCTTTTATGCCCGGCAGAACATCCGCACTCCCGTGAAGATCGCAGTGATCACGCTCCTGGCGACCCAGTTGCTGAATCCGGTGTTCATTTTCGCGTTGAAGCTGGAGCATGCGGGCCTGGCATTGGCGATATCGCTCGGGGCATGCCTCAACGCCGGGCTGCTCTACTACAAGCTGTGCCGGCATGACATCTTCCGGCCCCAGCCCGGCTGGGCGAAGTTTTTGGCCAAGGTCGCGCTGGCGTTGCTGGCGATGGGCGCCGCGCTATGGTGGACGAGAGGGGCGGACGCCTTATGGCTGGACGCGACGGTCTGGTGGCGGATCGGAAGGCTGTCAACGCTCGTTGGCCTCGGCGTCGCCATCTATTTCCTGACGCTCTGGCTGCTGGGTTTCCGGCTGCGCGATTTTGCCAAGAAGGGCTCATAGGGCGCGTTTTCACCGCAAAGACGCCAAAGGGCGCAAAGAAAATCGGTGCGAAATGTAGGAATTCGAATATCAGGCTCGCCAGGCGACGAAGCGCTCTTCATGACAAATTGATTTCGGCACCCTCTGCACTTCTTGTTTTCCTTTGCGCTCATTGCGTCTTTGCGGTGAACCGATCTAGCTAGCCCTTGGTGTGCATGGCGTCGTTGACGACGTTGCGGGTCAGGTGGGGGGCGAACATCTCGATGAAGTCGTAGGTGTAACCGCGCAGATAGCTGTTCTTGCGGATGCCGATGCGGGTTGTGCTCGGCGCGAACAAATGGCTGGCATCGATGGCGCGCACGTGCGTGTCCCGTCTCGGATCGTAGGCCATCATTGCAACGATGCCCACACCCAATCCGAGTTCGACGTAAGTCTTGATGACGTCGGCGTCGATTGCGGTGAGCACGACGTTTGGCGTCAGGCCCTTGTCCGAGAACGCCTGGTTGATCTTCGATCGGCCGGTGAACGCAAAATCATACGTAATGATCGGGAACGCAGCGATCGCCTCCACCGTGAGCTTTTTCACCTTAAGCAGCGGATGACCGGGTTGTACGAGGACGCAGCGGTTCCATTCGTAGCAGGGCAGCATGACGAGATCCTCGTAGAGCTCGATTGCCTCGGTGGCAATGGCAATGTCCGCTTCGCCCGAGGCCACCATTTCGGAAATCTGCGTCGGGCTGCCCTGGCGCAACGACAGGCGCACTTCGGGGTAGCGTTTGGTAAAACGCTGGACGATCTGGGGAAGCGCGTAGCGCGCCTGGGTGTGCGTGGTGGCGATGGTGAGGCGCCCCTTGTCTTCCTCGGTGAATTGCTCGCCGACCTGCTTGAGGTTCTCGACATCCTTCAATATGCGCTGGGCGATATCCAGTATTGCTTTGCCCGGCTCGGTGACCGCGACGACGCGCTTGCCGTGGCGCACGAAAATATCGACGCCGAGTTCTTCTTCCAGGCTGCGGATCTGCTTGCTGATGCCGGGTTGCGAGGTATGCAGGACCTCGGCCGCGCTCGAAAGGTTGAGATTCTGGCGGGCAACTTCGCAGATGTAGCGCAACTGCTGGAGTTTCATGGCTTATCGTCCGTAGAATGGCCGGCTAAATAAGATAATCGTATTTAATACTAACAGAACAGTCATAAGCAATATAAGCAGCGCCGGTATGATGCGCACATCGTCGACAACACGAGTTGAGACTGGGCGCGCAAACGTCGCCCGCAGGGTGGAAAAAAATGGAACTGGGTTACGCCCTGTCAGGGTTGCTGGTTGGATTCATCGTAGGGCTCACCGGAGTCGGCGGCGGTTCGCTGATGACCCCGATGCTCGTCATGATATTCGGCGTTTCCCCCGCAACTGCCGTCGGAACCGATCTGCTTTACGCCTCTTTTACCAAAGCCACCGGTGTCGTGGTGCATGCCCGCAAGGGCAACGTCGAATGGAAGCTCGTCGGCTTGATGGCTGCCGGCAGCATTCCCGCCGCACTCGTCGCCCTTGTGGCCCTGCACTTTCTCGGGGTCGACAGTCATCGTGTAAGCGGGCTGATCACGGGTTCGCTCGGAATCGCGCTGATCCTCACCGCGCTGGCGATCCTGTTCAAGGAAAAACTGCAAGGTTTGGGCAAGCACGGCGCAGGCAAGGCATGGCGCGAGCGCCACATTGTTTCGGCTACGATTGTGACGGGTGCAGTCATCGGCGCGCTTGTCGCGCTGAGCTCCGTGGGTGCGGGCGCGGTCGGGGTGGCGGCGCTGTTCTGGTTATTCCCTCTGCTGCCTGCCTCGCGCATCGTGGGCAGCGATATCGCCCACGCGGTTCCGCTGACTGCGGTCGCGGGCCTGGGGCATTTTTTTATGGGTTCGGTGGACTGGCACCTTCTTGGCAACCTGTTGATCGGCTCGCTTCCGGGCATCTACCTCGGCAGCCTGCTGAGCGGGCGCATTGCCGAGCGTTGGCTGCGTCCGGCCCTGGCGTCCATGCTGGTACTCGTCGGCGCCAAGCTTGTTTTGTAGACGGGCGTCCCCAATTCCGAATTTCGCATAAGGCACAACATGTACGTTTACGATCAGGTCGACCGCAATCTCGTCAATGAACGGGTGGCCCAGTACCGGGACCAGGTCCGGCGTTTCCTTGCCGGCAGCCTGAGCGAAGATGAATTCCGTCCGCTGCGCCTGCAGAATGGCTTGTACATCCAGCGGCATGCTCCCATGCTGCGTGTCGCGATCCCGTATGGCCTGCTGTCTGCAACCCAGTTGCGCATGCTGGCTTCGATAGCGCGACGTTATGACCGCGGCTACGGGCATTTCTCGACGCGGCAGAACATCCAGTACAACTGGCCGAAACTGGAAGACTCGCCCGACATCCTCGCCGATCTCGCTTCGGTCGAGATGCATGCCATCCAGACCAGCGGCAACTGCGTGCGCAACATTACGTCGGATGAGTTCGCGGGGGTCGCGCCCGACGAAGTGCTCGACCCGAGGCCGCTCGCGGAAATCCTGCGGCAATGGTCCACCTTCCATCCCGAGTTTGCCTTCCTGCCGCGCAAGTTCAAGATCGCGGTGAACGGCGCGATGGAAGATCGTGCCGCAACGGCGTTTCACGACATCGGCCTCTATCTGCGTCGCGGACCGGACGGCGAAGTCGGCATGAGCGTCCTGGTCGGAGGCGGCATGGGCCGCACGCCGGTGGTCGGTCCGATCATCCGCGAATTCCTGCCGTGGCGACACATGAACACGTATATCGAAGCGGTCCTGCGCGTATACAACCGCTACGGCCGTCGCGACAACCTCTACAAGGCGCGTGTCAAGATTCTCGTCAAGGCGCTGGGAACCGAAGAATTCGCGCGGCAGGTGGAAGAAGAATGGGCGCTGACCAAAGACGGCCCGGATACGCTGACGGATCAGGAACTCGCGCGCGTATCGGCTTACTTTGCGCCCCCTGACTATGCGTCCAGGCCGGCGGACGACGCCGAATTGAATCGGCGTTTGAGCGAGAACGCCGGATTTGCGCGCTGGGTGGGACGCGCGGTCAATGCACATCGCATCCCGGGATATCGCGCAGTGGTGTTGTCGTTGAAGAAAACCGGCGCGCCGCCCGGCGACGCCACGGCGGATCAAATGGACCGGGTTGCGGACTGGGCCGATCGATTCGGTTTCGGCGAAGTGCGCGTGTCCCACGAGCAGAACCTCATCCTTCCGGACGTGCGCGCGAACGATTTGTTCACCTTGTGGGAGGAGGCGCGGGAGGCCGGACTTGGCACACCGAACCTCGGGCTGCTGACCGACATCATCGCCTGTCCCGGCGGCGATTTCTGCTCGCTGGCGAACGCGAAATCTATTCCGATCGCGGAGGCCATCCAGCGCCGCTTCGATGATCTGGATTTCCTCCACGATATCGGCGAATTGAATATCAACATTTCTGGATGCATGAATTCGTGCGGCCATCACCATGCCGGCCATATCGGCATCCTAGGTGTCGATAAGGATGGCGAGGAGTGGTACCAGGTTTCGGTCGGCGGTGCGGACGGTTCAAACGCCGGTCGAGGCCGCAGTGCCATCGGCAAGGTCATCGGTCCCTCGTTCAAGGCGGACGACATGCCCGATGTCGTCTCGCGGCTGGTTGACATCTATCTGGAAAAACGCGAAGCCGAAGAGCGCTTCATCGACACCGTTGGCCGCCTGGGCATTGCGCCATTCAAGTCGGGCGTTTATGGTTCGCCATTGCGCGCACGCGAAGGAGTGCCGGCCGATGTCTGAAATCATTCTGCACGATGCAGTGGTGGCCGATGACTGGCAGGTGCTGCGTCCGGCCGCGGAAGAGACGGTGATCGTGCCGCCGGGCCGCATCATTGTTCCCCTCGCAGTATGGCTCGATCAGCAGACCGTCTTGGCTGCGCGCGGCGATGTCGGCGTCTGGTTGGCTGGCACCGACGATCCGGCGAAGCTCGCGCCGTCATTGCCGTCGCTGTCGTTGATCGCGGTCGATTTTCCGAAATTCACCGACGGTCGCGGCTACTCGATCGCCTATCTGTTGCGTTCGCGATTTGGTTATCGCCGCGAGTTGCGGGCGATCGGCGACATACTTCCTGACCAATTGTTCTACATGAAGCGTGTGGGGTTTGACGCATTCGCCGTGCGCGTGGACAAGGACATTCGCCAGGCACTGCTCCGCCTGCGTCCGTTCACCGATGCCTACCAGGGCTCCTGGGACAACGCGGTTCCCGCTTTTCGCCGTCACGATCGCGCCTGGCCTCGGGCGCAGGTCAAGTCCTGAAAGCCGATATGGCCATGCACGCCCAGCCCATCATTCCTGCGAAGGAGGCTGCCTACCCGGCAGCGACGCTTGTCTCACGGCTCAGGGAGATCGCCGGCGAGTTTGGCCGCGTCGCGTTCGCCAGCAGCCTCGGCGCGGAAGACATGGTGGTGACCGATGCCATTTTCACGGCGGAGTTGCCGATCGCTATTTTCACGCTCGATACCGGCCGCCTGCCGCGTGAAACGCTGGATCTGCTGGAACGCACGCGCGGGCGCTATTCGCGCGAAGTGGAAATATTCCGGCCGGATGCGGATGAAGTTGCGCGTTATGTTTCGGAGCATGGCGCGAACGCTTTCTATGAAAGCGTCGAGTTGCGCAAAAGCTGCTGCCACATCCGCAAAGTGGAACCGCTCAGACGCGCCCTCGCGGGCCGCGACGCATGGGTGACCGGCTTGCGCCGCGCGCAAGCGGCCACGCGCACGGATCTGCCACTTCGCGAATTCGATGCCGCCCACGGCCTCGTCAAATTCAATCCGCTGGCGGACTGGAGCGAAGAAGAGGTGTGGGCTTATATCCGCGACCGCGCAGTGCCTTACAACGCATTGCATGACCGTGGCTATCCATCCATCGGCTGTGACCCATGCACGCGGGCGATCCGTCCAGGCGAAGACGTTCGTGGCGGACGCTGGTGGTGGGAATCGAGGGACAACAAGGAATGCGGGATCCACGTCTCGCCATTAGTCAAACCGACCGGGGAAAAGACATCGTGAGCGGCGCACTGCAGATCGATTCGACGCGCATCAACCACCTCGACTGGCTCGAGTCCGAAGCCATCCACATCATGCGCGAGGTGGCGGCGGAATGCAGCAATCCGGCGCTGCTGTTTTCCGGCGGCAAGGATTCGATCGTGATGTTGCGGCTGGCCGAAAAGGCGTTCCGGCCTGGCACGTTTCCGTTTCCTTTGCTGCACATTGACACGGGGCACAATTTTCCTGAAGTCATGGCGTTCCGCGACAAACGCGTCGCCGAGCTGGGCGAACGCCTTATCGTCGGCCACATGGAAGATTCGATCCGCTCCGGCCGGGTGCGGCTGCGCTCGGAAGACGAGAGCCGCAACGTGCATCAGTCGGTAACCTTGCTCGACACGATTGCCGAGTACGGCTTCGATGCCTGCATCGGCGGCGCGCGGCGTGACGAGGAAAAGGCGCGCGCGAAGGAACGCATATTCTCTTTCCGCGACGAATTTGGCCAATGGGACCCGAAGAACCAGCGCCCGGAATTGTGGAGCCTCTATAACACGCGCGTACACAAGGGCGAGAACATCCGCGTGTTTCCGATCAGCAACTGGACCGAGATCGATGTCTGGCAGTACATCGACCGCGAAAAGCTGGAAGTCCCGTCGATTTACTATGCGCATCGGCGCGAAGTCGTGCGCAGGCCCGGCGGGCTGCTGCCGGTTTCGGAACTGGTTCAGCCGAAGGCGGGGGAAGCCGTGGAAACGATATCCGTTCGGTTCCGGACCGTCGGTGACATGACCTGCACCTGCCCCGTAGAATCCACCGCCGCAAACGCGGAAGAGATCATCGTCGAAACGGCGACGACCCGCATCACCGAACGCGGTGCGACGCGCATGGACGACCAGACGTCGGAAGCGTCAATGGAACTGCGCAAAAAGGAAGGATACTTTTAACGTGTCTGCAATCGAATCCCTGTCCCCAGTGGACACCGGCATGCTGCGCTTTTCGAGCGCGGGAAGCGTCGACGATGGCAAAAGCACGCTGATCGGGAGGCTTCTTTACGATACCAAGGCGATATTCGAGGACCAGTTGTCCTCAATCGAGAGATCGACCAAGCGCCGTGGCCAGGCCGGCATCGATTTATCGTTGCTGACCGACGGGCTGCTGGCCGAACGCGAGCAGGGCATCACCATTGATGTGGCGTATCGCTATTTCGCCACGCCTTCGCGCAAGTTCATCATCGCCGATACGCCGGGACACGAGCAGTACACGCGCAACATGGTGACCGGGGCTTCTACTGCGGACCTGGCGATCGTGCTGGTGGATGCGCGCAAGGGTTTGCTGACGCAGTCGCGCCGCCACGCCTATATCGCCAGCCTGCTGCGCATTCCGCACGTCGTGCTGGCGGTGAACAAAATGGACCTCGTCGATTATTCGCAGCAAGTTTACGACGACATCAGCACGGCCTTCGATGGCTTCGTGCGCGATCTCGATTTCTACCGTGTCGACGCGCTGCCGATGTCCGCGCTGCAGGGCGATATGGTCGTCGGACGCGGCGAAAATCTGCCCTGGTATCGCGGGCCGACGTTGCTGGAAATCCTCGAGAGCGCGGAAGTTGCGCGGTCCGCCGTGCATGGGAAACTTTTTTTCCCGGTGCAGCTCGTATCGAGGCCGGGAGACAGCGGCGTGGAAGGCGCGCGCGGGTATGCCGGCAGGATCGAGTCGGGGAGCGTCGGCGTCGGGGATGCCATCACCGTGTTGCCGTCCGGCCAGACTTCCCGTGTTCGCGCGGTGCGTACCTTCGAGGGCGCTGTCGGACGGGCGCAGGCGCCGCAGTCGGTTACGGTGGTGCTGGAAGACCAGCTCGACATCTCGCGCGGCGAAGTCCTGGCGACCACCGGGTCGTTGCCCGTCGTGGCACGTGAATTCGAGGCGACGTTGTGCTGGCTTGCAACCGAACCGTTCAATCGCGGCCGACGCTACCTGATCAAGCAGGGGACGCGGGTGGCGAAAGCCCTGTTTAGTTCTCCGCAATACCGTACGAACGTGAATACCCTGGTGCAGGAACCCGCTGATACATTCGCCCTCAATGACATTGGGCGCATTTCGGTCAAGACCGCGCAGCCGATCGCATTCGAACCCTATCGCAGCAATCGATCGGCCGGCAGCTTCATCGTCATCGATGAGATGAACAACAATACCGTGGCCGCCGGGCTCATCCAGTAGGCCGGCCATTTTGCAGCACAGGAACGCAACATGACTTACGTAGTGACAGAATCCTGCATCAACTGCAAGCACACCGACTGTGTCGACGTGTGCCCGGTCGATTGCTTCGTCGAAGGACCAAATTTTCTCGCCATCGACCCGGACACCTGCATCGATTGCAGTCTATGCGTGGCCGAATGCCCGGTCGAAGCCATTTTCGCCGAGGATGACGTGCCCGAAGACCAGCGCGACTTCATCCGCATCAATGCGCAAGCGGCAAAAGCCTGGTCGCCGCTCACCGAAAAGAAACCTGCGCCTGCCGATGCGGAGCATTGGGCGCAGATCAGGGATAAACGCGCTTTGCTGGAGATGGCTTGATGGGCAAGGTCTATCTCATCGGTGCGGGTCCCGGCGCGGCCGACCTGATTACGCTGCGTGGCGCCGATCTGCTCAAGCGTGCCGATATCATCTTCCACGACGCATTGGTCCAGCCGCAGATGCTTGCGCTTGCACCCCATGCTAGGCAGGTAGCCGTGGGCAAACGTTGCAGCCGGATCTCGACCGACCAGCGCTTCATCAATCGCAATCTGGTTGAGGCCGCCGCCAAGTACGACCTCGTCGTCCGATTAAAAGGCGGTGACCCGATGCTGTTTGGCCGTGCGCAGGAAGAAATCGAGGCGCTGGAAGCGGCGGGCGTTCAATACGAAATTGTGCCCGGCGTGACGTCGGCTCTGGCGGCGAGTGCGGAAATCGGGGTGTCGTTGACGCAGCGTGGCTCAAGTCGCAGCGTCGTGTTCGTCACACCACGAGTGGGAGAAGGCGAGGACGTGAGCGACTGGGCGCCGGCCGTAGCAGGCGCTGATACGGCGGTGCTCTACATGGCCGTGGGAAAAGCATCCCAAATCGCCGCGATACTGGAAGCGCACGGTATGTCCGTCGCGACGCCAGTCGTGATTGTTGAAAACGCCTCGCTGCCCTCGTCGCGACACCTGGGCTGCACGTTGCGCGGCCTGAAGAATGGCGCGGCACGGGACCTGGCCGGCCCAGCCTTGATGCTAATCGGTGATGTTTTTCGCGCGAGGGCGCATGCCCTCATTGCGGCGGAGCTCATGAGCGCTGAATTGCCACGGCAAGCAGCGCCGCAAGGTTAGTAGTCGGCACAAAACTGCATTTCGCCTCCCGGCGACGCCGGCGTCAGCCGGCTTTTTTTCGACCCATATATGACAAAAAGAGATAACAAATATTTTTTATATAGCAAATGCACCGCCCATTCATGGATTGCAAGCCATTTCCCCCGACTGCCGGAGCGAAGCGGTAGTACGAGGCGCCCTTGATCCATTGCAGGGATGTCTTGAACGGCAACACTGCACGCGGGCCAAGCTTACTGCAGGCCCCGGCAAAACAATTCGAACTTCGGCATCCGACCGATTGACCCCTTTGGTGACATTTTTTTGAAAGAGTCCTTAGTCATGCAATTTTCTCATCTGCCTGCCCTGGTCCGGGCGCTGGCGACATCAATTATCCTGGCCTGCGCTCCCGCGGCGGCCGAGGAAGACCTTTCGCAACTCAAACAGCAAATCGAGGAACTCGAACGCAAGGTCAGGCTCCTGCAGGACAGGCAGGCGACCGACGCAGAGGCGCCAGTGCAGGTGAAGAGACCTGCTTTTGCAACCGCCGGGTCCGAGGGTTTCGGCATCATGTCCGGGGACAATGCTTTCAGGCTCAATTTGCATGGCGATCTGCAGGTGGATTCCCGTTCAAATCAAGGCACGGGATCGTCCGGCACATCTGGGACTCAGGCACCGGATACGCTGCTGGTCAGGCGGGCGCGGCCAATCATCGAGGCTACGCTGTACGACACTTATGATTTCCGGCTGATGCCGGATTTCGCAGGAAGCCAGACAGTGCTGTTCGACGCCTACGGACAGGCGCGGTTTACGCCACAGTTCCAGTTGCGCGCGGGTAAATTCAAGCCGCCCGTGGGTCTGGAACAGTTGCAGGTCGATGACAACCTGTTCTTCGCAGAGCGCTCGCTCGCAACCGATCTGGTTCCGATACGTGACGTAGGATTCCAGGTGCAAGGCGAAATCCTCAATGGGACGTTGGCGTATGCCGTCGGGATTTTCAATGGCGTGGTGGATTCGGGCAACGCTGCTAGCGGTGACATCGACGGCAATAGCGGCAAGGACGCGGCGGCGCGTTTGTTCGCCAGGCCGTTCAGGGATGGGCCAGGACCACTGCATGGCCTGGGATTCGGGTTGGCCTATACGGACGGACGTCAAACTAGCACGTTGACCGCGGCAAGCCTGCCAACTTACAAGACGATCGGACAACAGAACTTCTTTTCCTACGTGAGCGGTGCTTACGCCGATGGCACGCGCCGGCGCCTGTCTCCGCAGCTTTACTACTATGGGTCTTCACGGAATCGAGTGGGTGATTTTGAGGGTTTTTAGAGCTTCGGGAGCATGCAGGTGAGGACTTTCAGCCGCAGGTATTCCTCGTCGCGC
>JAYVMZ010000336.1:0-2859 GCA_043758735.1 Betaproteobacteria bacterium | reverse complement strand
CAACCGATCGAAATCAGCCGCCTGAACAACACTCAAAACCACCCCGTTCAGACTCATACTTCGATTGGAATGTACTGTACACCTTCGAAATCGCGGGTCTCGATTCGGATGACTGCGCGAGATTCAACTCGACTCGATCCCGGCACACGCTAAGACAACGTGTGGATCGTGGATACGTCAGTAGCCGGGCGCGTCTCCGTCCAGCTCGACGGGCAAGTTGCGCCGGGCGGCTTTGGCCAGCGCGTCAATGTTGTCCCCATCCAGCGACTTCAGGAACGCGACCAGCGCGCGCTTCTCTTCCACGCTCAGCGCGAGGGACTTAAGCAGCGGGCTCTTGCCGACGACGGTGCCGCCGCCGCGGTTGTAGAACTCGATCACTTCCTCCAGGATAGCCATTGACCCGTCGTGCATGTAGGGCGCCGAGCGCGATACGTTGCGCAGCGAAGGTGTCTTGAATGCATACCTGTCTTCAGGTTTTTGCGTGATCTCGAAGCGGCCGATGTCGGGCTCGTCGTGCCCGGCAAACGAGGCAAGCTCCGCATCGCTCAGTTCGGTTGAAACGCCGGGGGCGAGCGGCACCGTGAAGCGCTCTCCACCCTCCACGAAACCTGCGCCGGTTACGTGAAACCGGCCGTCGCTGAAGAGCGCGTCGCGCTCTCCCACCGTGTGACAGGCGACACACCGCGCCTTGCCGCGAAACAGCTCGAAGCCCGCCAGCTCTTGCGCGGACAACGCGGACGCATCGGCGCCAAACCAGCGGCGATCGAACCGCGAGTTTCCCGACACCAAAGTCGCCTCGAAAGCGGCAATCGCCGCACCGATCCTGTCCATCGACGGGCCGCGCCCGGCGAACACTTTCTCGAATGCGCCGTTGTAATCGCGCAGGCTGCGAATGCGTGCAAGCACATGGCCAACGGAAGGGTTCGCCATCTCGTCCGCGTGGAGGAGCGGCAGCCATACCTGGTTGGCCAGCGAGTCTCGCGGCCGTCGTGGAACAGGCTGCGCTGCCAGACAACGTTGTAGAGCGCAGGCGCATTGCGCCGCAGGCTCTTTCCTTCCATGCCCACCGCGGTGCGGGAGCCGTTGCTGGTGAATCCTTCTTCGGGCACGTGGCACATGGCGCATGACATCGTGCCGTTGAACGAAAGCCGCCGGTCGAAGAAAAGCTTGCGCCCGAGATCGGCGAGGCCCGACGGTGTGCGGGCCGAGGCGGGCAAGCTGGGCAGTCCAAGCGGCACTTTAGCCGGAGGCGCCGCCTGCGCGCCGACCAGGACGCCGGCGGCGGCGAGCAATACGGGAATGCCAAGAGCAAGCCGGGCCGCCGCGGCGCGCCAATTCATCGAACTGACCCCGAGGCCGGCAACGCCTCCAGCGCCAGCGTCTTGATGTCGTTGTAGATGACTTCGGGGTTCAGAAATGCCGTGCTGTAGATCTCGCGAACGTTTCCGTCCGGGTCGATGAGAAACACCTTGAGCATGTGCGTGTAGGTGCGCATCGGTTTGCCGTCGGCATCGCGGTCCAGTTCCACATCCTGGCCGAAGTCCTCGAGGATGGGCAGCAAGAAGCGCAGCGAATAAGTCGTCAGAAAGCGCCACGGTATCGTTCTGTCGGTCGCGTGCTGGCCGCCGTAGCGGGTCATGGCCTCGGGCGTATCGTTGGTGGGATCGAAAGAGAGCGAAACCAGGCTGACCTTGCCACGCAACGCCGGGTCCTTGCTCACCCGATCCTTGACCTGGACGAAAGTGTTGTACGCAAGCGGACAACCGGCCGGATCGGTGCAGTAGGTATAGACGAAGGACAGGAGCGTGATCGCGCCGTGCGTGTAGGCGGAAAGCCGCCGCGGGACGAGGCTGCCGTCGAGTACCCAGCCGTTGCCGGCCGGCTGGATGCGTTGCAGTGTGTATGTTCCGGGTGCGTTGGCGACGTATTCCTGCCGGGGCAGATCGGCGCCGCCCGCGCCCCAGGCAAATGCAGCGCCCGCAAAAACAGCGAGCGCCGCCCGACGCGTACCCGCCCGGATCATTTCTCCATGGCGGCCAGCAATCGTCCCGCGGATTCGTTCGCTGCCGTGGCCTGGGGCTTGGCGGTAAACTTCATGTGGTGCGCGCGGCCGAGCTTCGCCTTGTAGAAGTCGACTTCGAATTTGAGCGCGAGGTCCTTCCCATCCCAGTCGAACGCGCGCAGGAACTGCTCGTCGTCCGCCGCCTTTTTGTCCCAGTTGGCGAGCAGCGAGGACGTGATATAGACGCGCTTGCCGTCCCAACTCTGGGACACCATGTTCACCTGCTTGCCGGTGACCTTCTCGAAGGTCTGCTTCGGCTGGTCAGGGTTGGTAAGGTCGAAGTAGCGTGTCTTGCCGTCCATGAAGGTGTTGACCCACAGGCCCTTGCCGTCTGCCGTGATGCTGATGTCCACCGGCAGCGGAATCTTCGCCGGGTCGCCGATCGTGGCAACGTCCTTCGCCTGCCATTGCCCGCTCGCGTCCTGTTTGACGAGCCAGAGCTTGGAGGTGAGCGCGGTAGCGGTGATTGCCCAGTTGTCGCCGTCCTTGAGGGACCAGCGGACTTCCAGCGGCGCCCCCGGCACCGCGAACACCTTGGCCGGCTTCATGGCCTTCAGGTCCCAGACGGCCATGGTGTTGCCGAAGTGCTTCATCGCTTCGCCATCCTTGACCAGCTTGCCGAAGTCCATCATGTAGTTCGTCCACCCGGCGAAGCTCGAGGTGAGCATGACGTTCTTCGATGGATTGATGCCGATGTCGTAAGGCGGCGTAAATAAATAAAGGTATCAACGAGATTGCGTACTGGTATGCTCTCTGAGCATGAGTGCACTATCCGAGTTGAGGCAGAAATTTCGTTC
>JAYVMZ010000335.1:0-5179 GCA_043758735.1 Betaproteobacteria bacterium | reverse complement strand
GCCTCGCTCAAGCACATCGATCGCCACGGTAGTCCCAAGTTAACGCAGTTGCTCAACATACTACCGGTAGTGGGTGTGTGTGACAACCCGATAAGAACGCTTCGTTGTTATTGACCCAGTTGGTGTGGACTTTGGCCTCGCGGATCGCTTTGAGCATGTATTGTTCGACGCGACGCCGATAGTCCGCCAACGCCGGTTCGTCGAGGTCGCCAGCGGGGAAGCTGCCGATCAGTGTCTGGTAGAGCAGATATTCGTCATTGCGCGACGGCGCCGCTTCATCGTCGACCTCGCGTTTCCTTGCCCGGTTCATGCGACTCCAGCGGCGCAACTGCAATCGCCACGCGTCCGGCGCTTCCGAAATCGCATCAATGCGCGTGCGCACGTCTTCCGAGCGCTTGTTGTCGTGGGTCGACGTCGCCAGCATGGTATGCGGCCACTTTTGCGCCCGATCGGAACTGGCACCGTGAAACGCATTCACGCCATAGCCGAACGTCGTCGGATCGCCGCCGACATCGTTCAACGAAATGAGCCGGTTGTAGACATAACAACTGGTGTCCTCCACGCCCTTGGCCATCACCGGTGCGGTCAACTGCTGGAACTTGCGCGCGAAAAGCGAGGCCTCCGCGGTCAGCGACGGATTGCCGGCCGATGCCTCGCCCAGGACAGCCGATTTGATGAAATCGAAGACGCCGGTATCGACGGTGCGGCTGTGCCTGCGTGCAAGTCCTATGGCCCATTCGATATACCGCCTGTCTTCCGGCGCCACTTCATTCGCGATGTAGGTGCGGTAGACCGGAAACGGAACGATGACTTCCGTCAGGGCGCGGCGCAGCGTGTTGAGCGTGAAATCCCGCGTGGACCGGTCGGCGCGGGCGAGGCGCATCAGTCGATTGGTCAGCACCGTCAGTTCGCTCGCCAGGGCGCCACGCAGGATCAGCTGCTTCGAGCGCTGCGCGACTTCCGCGAACGCGGCATTGTCTCCGACGAAGGCCTGGTAGATGCGCGTGATCCGCGATTCAGCGGCCGAATCGACGAACAGGCCATTGACGACGTTGGCAAAGCGATATCCTGTGGTGCCGCTGACCGCCCAGCTTTCCGGCATGGCTTCAAACGGCGCGATTATTTTTTCTACGCTGACATAGAGTGGTTCGTTGACGGCCTCGATGCCGGGCGCCGCCGGCGGCGCCATGGCGCGCAGCCGGTCTTGCAGGCGCTGGAAGTACGCTGCGGGATCGAGCAGCCCGTCGGGATGATCGATGCGCAATGCGTCCACCATGCCGGCCGACACCAGTTCGAACACCAGTTTATGAGTCGCCTCGAATACCAGCTCGTTCTCCATCCGCAAGGCAGCCAGGTCATTGATGTCGAAAAAGCGGCGATAGTTGATTTCGTCCGATGCCACACGCCAGTAGGCGAGCCGGTAGGCCTGGGACTCCAGCAACTCGTGCAGTAAATCGAAACTCGCGGCATCGCCCGGTCGCCCGTTAAAAGACGCGACCGCCACTTCCACCGCCCTGCGCACCGATGCGTGCGACGCCACCACAGTGGCCAGCCTGCGCTTCAAGTCCTCCTTTGCCGCGTTGCGCGCCGCTATGCGCTCCGCCGACAGGCCGCCGCGTTGCGCCAATGCCGCGAACGCGGACTTCAACGCCGTCAACTCGCCAAGCGCTTCATGCGGCACGGACAGGGTGGATGCCGCACCCAGGACGTGGGCCAGGATGCGCGGGTACTCGCGCGGATCGATGGGAAAGCGGTGTTCGGCATAGTGGACGCGGAACTGCCCCGCGGTCGCATCGTATGCCAGCATAAGTTCCCCTCGCGCCAGCAGGGCTCCATAATGGTCACCCAGTATCGCCACCAGCACCTGGTTTACCAGATCCGGATCGGCCGGATGCCAGTCGATATCGAAGAAGTCCGCGTAGATCGAGGCCGGCCCGTTCTCCAGCACATCGAGCCACCACGCGTTGTCCGCGCCCATGATCCCCATGTGGTTCGGCACCACGTCGAGGATCTGACCCATCCCATGCTTGTGCAAACACCCGACGAACGCATCGAGTTCTTCACGTGTGCCGATTTCGGGATTCAGCGACTGATGATCGACGATGTCATAGCCGTGCGTGCTCCCGGACCGGGCCCGCAGATAGGGAGAGCAGTAGACGTGACTGATGCCAAGGTCCGCAAGGTAAGGCACGATAGCCATGGCATCGACAAACCGGAAGCCGGCGTGCAGTTGCAGGCGGTAGGTCGCGCGCGGAATGCGCGACCTCAGCGGACGCAGCAGCGCAGGTCCGGGCAGCGTGCGCGGCAAATCATCGGCTACGCCGGGGATTCCCGGCTTCATTGCCGCGCGAGCCGACCCGGTGCGTCTGGCCTCAGCCACGATTTTGTTCCAGGGTCCACCAGGCCGACCACGCCGGCAACCCGACCCCGCCAGCTTGCCCTGCTTCGGGAAAAATCATGGTTCCGGGCGCGACGGGCACCTGCATCCAGACCGAATCCGAAAAATTGGCGCGCAGATGCAGCCGCGCGCCGTCCCCCAGGGTCCAATCCACCATCAGCCGCTGGCCTTCGACCTTGTACTTCGCCTTCTGTAGCCCGCCGCCCAGATGTGGCACGATCATCCGGCGCCGCAACTCGAGCAGATGGCTGTACAGGCTGTGCCAGTCACCGCCTATCGTCATCGCAATCTCGTTCCAGTCCAGCTTCGATGCGGTGAACGTCGCTTCCGCACCCGGATCCGGAATGGAAGCCTGACCCTCCGGCGTGCGGAATTGTTCGAACTCGGCATACTCCGAACGCCGGCCGTGGACGACCTTCGAAGCCAGGTCGGGTTCGAAGTCGCAGAAAAACAGAAAAGGCGTGCTGGCGGAAAATTCCTCGCCCATGAACAGCATCGGGATCGACGGCGCCAGCAGCATGCAGATGATTTCCAGGCGCAGCATAGGCGCAGGCGTCAACGCTGACAGGCGTTCGCCGGTCGCGCGATTGCCGATCTGGTCGTGGTTCTGCAAAAAATTGATGAAGGCCGTCGGCGGCAAGCCCGCGGTCGCTTCGCCCCGCTTGCGTCCCTCGCGGTAGGCAGACACTTCGCCCTGATAGCTGAAGCCCTCCGCCAGCGTGCGGCCCAGCAGTTGCAACGGCTGATGCGTGTGATCCGAGTAGTAGCCCTCGCCTTCGCCGGTTGCGAGCACGTGCATTGCATGATGAAAATCATCGTTCCACTGCGCGGTGGCGTAACGCGGCTCGCCGCGGTCATTGCGCAACAAACGGCTGGCCTCGTTGCGATCGTTTTCCAGGATCAGGTGCACCTGCCGTTCCAGTCCCGGCCCGTAGCGCACGGCAGCCACGAGTTCCGACACGAAATCCGGCGTCGAATCATCGACGATGGCCTGCACCGCATCCAGGCGCAGCCCGTCGAAATGGAATTCGTCCAGCCAATAGAGCGCGTTATGGATAAAGAAGTCGCGTACGACGCGCGAGCGCTCGCCGTCGAAATTGATCGCCGCCCCCCAGGGAGTGGAATGCGCAGGATTGAAAAATTGCGGCGCATACGTCGGCAGATAATTTCCCTCCGGCCCGAAATGGTTATAGACCACGTCGAGAATAACCATGAGGCCGCGCGCATGGGCCGCGGCCACCAGGCGCTTCAGATCATCCGGGCTGCCATAGGAAGCATCGGGCGCGAACTGCAAAACGCCGTCGTATCCCCAGTTG
The DNA here is from genome assembly GCA_043758735.1 of Betaproteobacteria bacterium. Classification (GTDB taxonomy): domain Bacteria; phylum Pseudomonadota; class Gammaproteobacteria; order Burkholderiales; family JACQAP01; genus JACQAP01. Next base: position 1,465 of record JAYVMZ010000335.1, on the reverse strand, counting down.
CGCCGCCCGGGAAAATCCGCGACCGGCATGATCTCGATCGCGGTCACGCCCAGGCGCACCAGGTAGTCCAGGCGCTTAATGGCGGAGTCGAACGTTCCCTGCGGCGTGAAAGCGCCGATGTGCAATTCGTAGATCACCGCCTCTTCCCACGGCCGGCCGCGCCAGTCCTGATCCGGCCACTCGAAGGCATGGGGATCGATCACCACGCTTGGCGCGTGCACGTCCCCCGGGTTGTAGCGCGAGGCTGGGTCGGGCACGTCGATGCGGTTGTCGATGCGAAAGGAGTAAGGCGTCCCGGTCGGGATTGCGTCCAGCGCCAGCTTATACCAACCCTCGCAGGTGGCGGGCATCAGAATCTGCATCGGCCCGCGCTCGAGCGTCAGGTCCAGCCTGACCGTGGAGGCACCCGGTGCCCAGAGCTGGAAGCGCACAGCACCGCGGCCGTTTAACTCGGCGCCGAACGGCATGTGGTGATGCCGCTTCATGGATTGGCGTCGATCCGGCGCAACAACACGAGCGAGCGTCCTTGCAATGGATACTCGCTGCCGCCCGGCACCGCGCCCAGTTGCGGCCTGCCCGTCTCGAACGCCGTATCGATCTGCGTGAACCACTCGACGTTGTGTCCGAACTCCGGCAGGCGAAAGCCGATGGTATCGTGGTGTGCGTTGAACAGCAGCAGGAAGCTGGCGTCGTGGATCGGACGCCCGCGCCGGTCGGTTTCCTGCAACGCCTCGCCGGACAGGAAGACGCCCAGGCAGCGCGCGAATTCCTTGTCCCACTCCTCGGCCGTCATTTCCGCGCCGTCGGGCTTGAGCCAGACGATGTCCTTGTCCGCGGCGCCGCCCACCGGCTCACCCTGGAAGAATGCCCGGCGCCGGAAGATCGGATGGTCGCGGCGCATTGCGATCATGCGCGACACGAACTCCATCGTCTGCTTGCCTGCAACGTCGACGTTCCAGTCCGTCCACGCGATTTCGTTGTCCTGGCAGTAGGCGTTGTTGTTGCCCCGCTGGGTGCGTCCGTTCTCATCACCGGCCAACAGCATCGGCACGCCTTGCGAGAGCAGCAGCGTGGCGATCATGTTGCGCTTCTGCCGTTCGCGCAGCACGTTGACCGCGGCGACCTCGGTCGGTCCCTCGGCTCCGCAGTTCCATGAAAAGTTGTTGTCGCTGCCATCGCGGCCTTCTTCGCCGTTGCCTTCGTTGTGTTTGTCGTTGTAGGACACCAGGTCGTGTAGCGTAAACCCGTCATGGGCGGTGATGAAATTGATGCTCGCGCTCGGCGTGCGGCCGTTGTGGCCATACAGGTCGTTCGATCCGGTCAGGCGGCGCGCGAACTCGCCGATCAATCCGCCGTCGCCCTTCCAGTAAGGCGGCGTAAATAAATAAAGGTATCAACGAGATTGCGTACTGGTATGCTCTCTGAGCATGAGTGCACTATCCGAGTTGAGGCAGAAATTTCGTTC
>JAYVMZ010000334.1:0-4519 GCA_043758735.1 Betaproteobacteria bacterium | reverse complement strand
ATCTGAATGAACCGGGGCGGCGCCCCGTCGCGCTGCGGCAACCCGCGATGCGGCAGCCGAGCGGTGATGGCCATCGGCGATATAGAGCGCCGGCATTGCATCGAAGGCCTGCGTGAGCCTGTCCTTCAGCGACGCCTCTTCGATTCGCCATAGACTGTGGCGCACGCCGGTGTCGGCCGTGACATCGGCCACAGGCTCGCCACTGGTGACTTGCGCAAGCAACGCGTCGACGTCCGGCGCCTGCGGATACGCCAGCAACACCGGCCCGGTCTGGGCGTTCAACGCCTCGATCTGCCGGACGCGGTCGTCCTCCTTGTCAGGCCGGGTGAACTCATGCTTGCGGATGCGGTTGGCGTCGTAAGCGGCCACCGAGGCGGCCACCACCACACCCGTTTGCGCGTGACCGCCCATGATCATCCGATATGCGTAATAACAAGGCTGCCGGTCCCGCTCGAGCACCTTCTGCGCGAGCATGCGTTGCAGATTTTCCGCGGCCTTTGCATACACCTGGGGTGAATGGGGGTCGGTATCCGGTGCAAGGTCGATTTCCGGTTTGGAGATATGCAGGAAGCTCCACGGCTTGCCCGCGGCGCGCTTGCGCGCTTCGTCGGTGGAAAGAACATCGTAAGGTGGCGCAGCGACGTCGGCGGCGCGGCCCGGTGCGGGCCGCAAGCCGGTGAACGGACGAATCAGGTGCAACGACATCTCCTTTTAAAAAGCACAGCGGCCTGAAAACTCAGGCCGCCCGGAAGGTTCGGTTAAACGATGTCAGGCGCGCGATGTGCGACTTCATCCGTGCTTGAACACGATGGTCTTGGTGTGCGAGAACTCCTTTAACGCCTCGAAGCCCTTTTCCCTGCCGTGGCCGCTTTTCTTCACACCGCCGAAGGGCAGTTCGATGCCACCGCCCGCGCCATAGCCATTCACGAATACCTGGCCGCAGCGCATTTTTTTCGCCACGCGCATCTGCCTTGCGCCATCTCGCGTCCAGATGCCTGCCACCAGACCGAACTCCGTCGAATTGGCCAGCTTCACCGCATCCGCTTCATCCTCGAACGGGATGATCGAGAGCACCGGCCCGAACACTTCGTCGCAGGCCAGGGAATTATCGCGTGGCACCGGGCCGAACAGCACCGGTGCGACGTAGAAGCCACCGCTCGGCACACCGTCGGCCAGCTGCGCTTCGGCCAACACCGGGATGCCGTCCTTCTTTGCCCGGTCGATGAAACCATGCACGCGCTTGCGCTGGTTTTCCGAAATCAGGGGGCCGCAATCCAGGTCCATGGTGTGGCTGCCGACGCGCAACTGTTTGAACTTCGCGACGACCTGCGTCACGAACCGGTCGTAGATGGATTTCTGCACCAGCACGCGGCTGCCTGCCGAGCAGGTCTGCCCGCCGTTCTGCACTATGGCATTTACGACGATCGGCACCACTGCGTCGAAGTCCGCATCCTCGAAGACGATCTGCGGCGACTTGCCGCCAAGCTCCAGCGTGCAGCCTATGTGATTTTCGGCCGCCGCTTTCTGCACCAGCGTGCCGACTTCCGGCGAGCCGGTGAACGAGATGAAATCGATACCCGGATGGGCGGCGAGTGCCGCGCCGGCTTCCTCGCCGATGCCCGTGACGACGTTCAGCGCGCCCGGCGGAAAGCCCACTTCCAGGGCGAGCTGCGCAATGCGCAGGGGGGCGACGCAGGCTTCTTCCGCCGGCTTCATGACCACGGCGTTGCCCATTGCCAGCGCGGGCGCCACGCTGCGGCCGAACATCTGCGCCGGATAATTCCAGGGAATGATGTGACCAGTGACGCCCTTCGGCTCGCGCATGATGGTAACCATGTAGCCGTCGAGGAAGGGAATCGTGTCGCCATGGACCTTGTCCGCCGCGCCGCCGTAATACTCGAAGTAGCGAGCGGCCGCGGTAATGTCGGCTCGCGCCTGCTTCATCGGCTTGCCGCAATCGCGGGCTTCGAGTTGCGAGAGTTCTTCATGATGGGCAAGAATAGCCTCGCCGAGCTTGGCCATCAGGCGACCGCGTTCGACCGCAGTCAGCTTGCTCCAGGCACCCTCCTCAAAGGCGTGGCGAGCCGCCTTGACGGCCGCATCGACGTCCGCCTTGGTTCCGCGTGCGATTTTGGCAAAGGCGTGGCCGTCGCTGGGGCTGATCATGTCGACCGTGCGGCCGTCGGAAGCGGGCTGCCAGTTGCCGTCGATCAGGTTCTGGTACGTGGTTGCCGTCTCCTCGACGACCTTCCGTGCTGTGGATGTGCTCATGTTCGTCTCTTCCCGGGTTTTGATTTTTTCTGGTTCAGCCGTAATTCTAGCGCCCAGTCACGGATGAATGTAGACGAAGCCTTCCCTGGCCTGTAACCGGGCGATTTCCGCCACGCCGGAAGGCACGACCGCAACCTTGTCGATCAGGTCGCTCCTGGTCAGCTTCAACGCATTCATGCTGTTCTGGCAGATGCGGAATTCGACGCCTTTTGCCGTGAGCTGGTCGACCCAGTCGGCGTAAGGCCGCCCGCCGGCATCCTGCGCACCGAACGTGAAGGGCCGCACGCCGGTCGATAAGGCCACCACGACGATTTTCACCCCGGGATCCGCAAAGAGATGATTGTTGATGTTGTTCATCGCGAGCGTTGCCAGCTTTTCATCCGGCAGGTGATAGACCGTCTTGATGGCATCGTCGGCGCGTGCCGGGAGGGCGCCAGTCAGCAGGGTGGCTGTAAATAACATCGCGAGCAGTGTCAGCAGATGGTTCGTTCTCATGAATTTCTCCTCGGTTGATGGCTGGGCTATAGCAGTCCCAGTTTATTCAGATCGGCGCGCAACTGGTCTGGATTGCGAAAATGCAAAGCGTGCAGGCCGGCATTACGGCCGGCCTCGACGTTGCGCAGGCTGTCGTCGATGAACACGGTTCGCGATGGCACCAGTTTGCAGCGGTCGATGGTCAGTTCGAAGATGCGAGGATCGGGCTTCGCCAGCCCCACTTCGCCGGATACCACGATATTCTCGAACCACTTCAGGAATTCGAAACGGCGCCGCGCGATCGGAAATGTTTCCGCCGACCAGTTGGTCAGCGCATGCAGCCTATGTCCCTTTTTGCGCAGTTCGCCGAGAATTTCGACGCTGTCGGCGATCTCTTCGCGCAGCATCGTTTCCCAGCCGTCCCTCCACAAAGCAATCAATCCGGCGTGGTCCGGATGGAGGGCGATGCGCTCGGCAACCGCCTGGTCGAAAGTCTTGCCGGCGTCGATCTCGAGGTTCCACCACGGCGGCGCGATCTCGGCCAGGAAGTGCTCCATGGCCGTCTCGTCGCCTTTGAACAGCGGACGGTACAGATAACGCGGATTCCAGTCGACGAGCACCGCGCCGAGATCGAACAGGATCGTATCCATGCTTCAGCGCTTCTTCTTCCACGCCTCGTATTCGGCGCGCATCGGCTCGTTCGGCGGATAGGTGCCGGCTATCGGCGCGCCGGCCTGGACTTTCTCCAGCACCCAGGCCTCCAGCTCTTCCATCTCCAGGCCGCTTTGTGCGATCTGCTCGACCACGTGGCGTGGGACGCAGACCACACCCTCCTCGTCGCCGACCATGATGTCGCCCGGCATCACCAGCACATCGGCGCAGCCGACCGGCACGTTGATGTCGACCGCGAAATGGCGATGGATGTGGGCGGAGGCGGCCATACCCTTCGCGAACACCGGGAACCCCAGCTTCTGGATCGAGGCGTAGTCACGCATCGCGCCGTCGGTCACCGCGCCCGCCGCGCCGCGCGACTGCAGCCGTGACATCAGAATCTCCCCGCCTGCCGCCACGGTATGAATGTCGCGGCAATCCAGCACCAGAACCTGGCCGGGCAGAATTTCGTCTATCGCCTTGCGCTGCGGGTAGCCTGGTTTGCCGATCGCTTCGAACGTCGCGAGGTCTTCGCGGGCCGGCACGAAACGCACCGTCACCGCCTCGCCCGCCATGCGCAGCGCCGGATTCAGTGGCTTGACCCCGGTGAGATAGGTATTGCGGAAACCCAGTTTGAATAACTGGGAAGTCAGGGTCGCCGTCGAAATGCGCTTCAACTGTTCGAGGACCTGCGGCGCCACGGGAGCGGATTTCATATTACGGTTCCTGCCTGTGATCGGGAACCGTATCCTAACTCACTCCGCTTCGCGATCTCCCGGCAACCCAATTCACCACAGAGGCACAGATACCCTACGCGCGTAGCACGTCGGAGTACCCTTTTAGGGCGCCGAGGAAAGACAACATCCGTGGGATGGCTTGTGAGCGAACTTGTCCACGCTGAAAATCCGTCGCGGTGAAAGTTGACCGCGTAAACTCGCAAACACCCACCCGTGCCAAGTCACCCTTTTTGGATTCGGCTTTTCCTCTGTGCCCTCTGCGCCTCTGTGGTGGGAATTTGCCCCGTTTAGGCGGCGTAAATAAATAAAGGTACCAAGTAAGGATCACTTAGTCGTGGGCCTTATGACGTAGTTCCACTCACCGTGGAACTTATTGGGCTCGACGT
>JAYVMZ010000333.1:0-8605 GCA_043758735.1 Betaproteobacteria bacterium | reverse complement strand
GGCGTGCCGCAGGCCAACCTCGAAATCAAGATCGAGCCGACCATGGACGTGAGCCGCGTCGGCGAGGCCGTGCTCTACATGGCGGAGCAACCGCTGGATGTCAATGTCCAGTTCATGACGATCATGGCCACCAAGATGCCTTTCGTCGGTCGCGGCTGACAGGGCCCACTTGGGCTACCCCGGCTGGCTGTGGATCCCGGTCACCCTTTGGGCGGCGTTCGCGCAGACATTGCGCAATGTCGCCCAGCGCCAACTGACCGGCGAACTTGGCACTCTCGGCGCGACGCTGGTCCGCTTTCTTTACGGATTGCCCTTCGCCGCGCTGTGGCTGTTCGCCGTGCAAGCAGTCGGCGGGTACGAACTGCCTTCGGGAAATCTTTCCTTCCTTGGCTGGGTATTGCTGGGCGCGGTCAGCCAGATCGCCGCCACTGCGCTGTTGCTGCGGGTCATGGCCGAGCGCAACTTCACGCTTGGCGTGGCTTACTCGAAGAGCGAAATCATCCAGGTCGCCGTTTTCGGCTTCGTATTCCTCGGCGACCGCGTGAACACCATCGTGGCGATCGCCATTGCGCTCGGTACGGGCGGCGTGCTGATACTGGCGCCCGCCGACCGCGAGCATCCGTGGCGCGCGTTATTGACCGGATGGACTTCGCGGCTGGCGTTGCTCGGGATTGCTTCAGGCGCGGGCTTTGCGCTATCAGCGGTCGGTTTTCGCGGCGCTGCGCTGTCCTTGCACGGCACGCCTTTTTTGATGGCGGCCGCAAGCACGCTGCTGGTTGCGCAATGCCTGCAAACACTGCTGCTCGGCGGCTGGCTTCTATGGCGCAAGCGCGACGTCTTCGCGCGCGTGCTGCGTGCATGGCGCGCGTCGCTGTTCGCGGGCTTCATGGGTGCCGCCGCTTCCGCCGGCTGGTTCACCGCTATGGCGATCGAGCCGGTCGCGCACGTGCGCATGCTCGGCCTGACCGAATTGCTGTTCAGCTATGTCGTCTCGCGGCGCTTGTTCCGCGAACACCTTGAGCGCCGCGAATTGATCGGCATCGGGCTGCTTACGCTCGGGCTGATTGTCGTAGCACTCGGCCATTGACATTAATTCTGCAATTCACCACAGAGGCACAGAGGAAGCCTAAAACGAAGAAAAGAAAGTACGGAATGAGAAGCGAGATAACCGGTCATTGACCTGTAGCGCCAACTTTCGCTGGATTGGGTCATCTTCCGATGAATATTCTCACCGCTGAAATATTTTCCGTCATTGTTTTCCTCTGTGCCCTCTGTGCCTCTGTGGTGAAATCCATTTTCCTAAATTAACAGGAGTGAAAATGATCCACGTCATCGCCACCATCGAACTCAACCCCGGAACCCGCGACAAATTCCTCGCCGAATTCCGCAAGATCATCCCGGACGTCAAGGCCGAAGCCGGTTGCATTGAATACGGCCCGACCATCGACGCGGATACGGACATCCCGATCCAGTACAGGGTCGGCGCAGATCGCGTCGTCGTCATCGAAAAATGGGAAACCGTCGCCGCGCTGAAAGCGCATGGCGCCGCGCCGCACATGCAGGCCTATCGCGCGAAGGTCAAGTACTACGTGAAAGGCATGGAACTGCGCGTGCTGTCGCCCGTCTAATAACCGGGGCGAAGGCCCAACATGCCCGCCCGCCACGGCGCCTGGTTTATCCGGGTCCGCCTGAAGCCCCGGCAACTGCTGTTGCTCGTGACCATCGATGAACTCGGCAACATTCATCGCGCGGCCGACGAACTCGGCATGACGCAGCCGGCGGCATCGAAGCTGTTGAAGGAACTGGGAAGCGCTCTCGAAGTTTCGCTGTTCGACCGGCTGCCGCGCGGCATGCGGCCGACGTGGTACGGCGAGATCATGATCCGCCATGCCAAGATGACGCTGGCGAACCTCGCTACCGCGTACGACGAGATCACGGCGCTCAAGGCGGGGCTGAGCGGCCAGGTGGCGGTGGGTTGCATCATGCCTGCGGGTATCTCGCTTCTTCCGCTGACGGTCGCCAGGCTGAAATCCCATTACCCGCTGCTGCAGATGCGCGTGGAACTGGATTCGAGTGACGCCCTGCTCGCGCAATTGACCGACAGCAAGCTCGACATCGCGGTCGCCCGCCTGTTCGAACACCACGACAAATCGGCTTTCGATTTCGAACCTCTCGCGGAAGAGGCGATATGCATCGTCGCCAAACGCGGGCATCCGCTGACGCGAAAAAGAAAACTGAAACTGGCGGACATGACCGCCTTGAGCTGGATCCTGCCCACCGGCAGGGTGATCCGGCACCGCTTCGACATGGTTTTCCGCGGCCTTGGCATCGATCCCCCGCAGAACGTCGTGAGTACGCCTTCGTTGCCGGTGACCATCAGCCTGCTCCAGTATGCCGACATGGTGGCCACGGTGCCGATCGAAGTCGCCCAGCAGTATCGCGGACACGGCATGGTCGAACTGGTGCCAATCGAATTTCCGCTGAAAATGGATGCGTACGGCATCATTACCCTTCGCCATCGCCTGCTATCCCCCGCCGCCCAGATCATGCTGAAGGCGCTGCGCGCCACGGCTTCCGAAATCTACTGACCGGGGCGCATACCGGAATCAGCATCCCAGCGGCCGAAACTTTCATTGGACGCTGCGCAGGGTGCGCACCTAACATCCCAGCCATGGCTCCTTCCCGCCGCGCAAGCATCGAGGTGCGACCGTTCGGCACGCTGCCGAACGGATCCGCTGCCGACCTGTACGTCCTGCGCAACGCCCACGGCTTCGAGGCAAGGATCACGAACTTCGGCGCCACGGTCGTTTCGATTCTTGCGCCCGATCGCCGCGGGAAATTCGCCGACGTCGTGCTCGGCTTCGACGGCCTGGAAGGCTACGCGCAGAATCGAAAATTCTTTGGCGCGACGATCGGGCGCTACGCCAACCGCATTGCGGGCGGCCGCTTCATCCTCGGCAGCAACCATTACTCGCTCGCGACCAACAACGGTGGCAATCACCTGCACGGGGGCGTGCAGGGTTTCGACAGGGCGCTGTGGACCGCGACGGACACGCGAAGCAGGGATGCAGTGACATTGCGCTACCGCAGCCCGGACGGCGAAGAGGGCTATCCCGGTAACCTCGATGTGGAGGTCCGTTTTACGCTCACCCGTGACAACGCACTGAGGATCGACTACCGCGCGAGCACCGATCGGCCGACGCCGATCAACCTGACCAACCATTCCTTTTTCAACCTCGGCGACGAGACAGACATCCTCGGGCACGAACTGAAACTGTTCTCGACTCGTTTCACGCCGGTCGACGAAAGCCTGATCCCGACCGGGGAGTTTCGATCAGTGGAGGCAACACCCTTCGATTTCAGAATGCCGGCGCGCATTGGCGCGCGCATCGATGCCGACGATGCCCAGTTGCGGCGCGCGGGTGGCTACGACCACGATTTCATCCTGCCCGGAAAACGCGGCCGGCCGGGTGTTGCCGCAGCGGTCTACCACAGGAAAAGCGGCCGGGCCCTGCGCGTGCTGACGACCGAACCGGGGCTGCAGTTCTACTCGGGCAATTTCCTCGATGGCAGCATCACGGGCAAGAATCGGGCGGTGTACAAGCGTCGTTACGGCTTTTGCCTCGAGGCCCAGCACTATCCCGATTCGCCGAACCAGCCGCATTTTCCGTCGGCCATCCTGATGCCCGGCGATACCTATCGCCAGACCACGATCTACCAGTTCGCAACGCTTTAGTTTTGCATGGCCATCTGCCGTACATCCCGAGTTACTTGTTCTTGTTGTAGACGTCGATAACGACGGCTGCCAGCAGCACCATTCCCTTGATCACCTGCTGGTAATCAATGCCCACGCCGAGAATCGACATGCCGTTGTTCATGACGCCCATGACGAACACGCCGATCACCGCGCCGAGGACCTTGCCGACACCGCCGAATATCACCTCGCCCATCTGGATCGGCAACATCGGCACCAGCCCACCGATCGGCGTCAGCGAGTCGTGCATGGCGTTGACCGAACCGTTGGAAGCTGCCGTCGTTGCCGTCACCCAGAGTGCGGAATTGGCGATGCCGAAGCGTACTATTCGCCAGCGGCGTCGGGTTCTCGAACGGATGTGCCGAGTTAGCATTGAAGAAACCGCCGCCGTTGGTGCCGAGTTGCTTGATCGCGATCTGCGATGCAAGCGGACCAACCGCGATGACCTGTTCCTTCTGCGTGGCCTTTTCCGTTACCGCGTTGCCTTTATCGTCCTTGACGGGCTGGCCAGCGGCATCTAGTTTCGGATTGTCGTATTCCACCGATTCGACCAGCGGCACCGTCTGATAGGCGGAGAAGGTCTGCACCACGCCTTGGCTCACGAGCGCGACCGCCAGCACGATAGACAGCGGCAGCAGGATATAAAGCGTGCCGCGAGTCATGTCGACCCAGAAATTGCCGAGGGTGTCGACGCCTTGGCGCGCAAAGGCGCGGATCATCGCCACCACCACCGCCATGCCCAGCGCGGCCGACACGAAGTTTTGCACCGTCAACGCGAGCATCTGCGTCAGGTAACTCATGGTGGATTCGCCGCCGTAGCCCTGCCAGTTGGTGTTGGTCACGAAACTGATCGCGGTGTTGAATGAAAAATCGGGCGACACCGCCGCCATGCCTTGCGGATTGAGCGGTAGCCAGACCTGCAGGCGCTGCAGCAGGTAGACCACGACCACTCCAGCGAGCGTGAACCAGAGCGAGGCCAGTGCATACTGTGTCCAGCGCATTTCCTTTCCGGCGTCGATGCCCGCGACTCTATACATCAGGCGCTCGAGCGGCCAGCCGAAGCGTAGCGCCGCGGAACGGCCTTCATACACGTCCGCCATGTAGACGCCCAGTGGCTTCGTCAACACGAGGAGCGCGGCGAAGAAGAATACGATCTGGAAGTATCCGTTGGTGTTCATCAGAATTTTTCCGGCCACAGCAAGGCGATCAGCAGGTAGGCGAACAGGCCCAGCGCCAGGGCGCCGCTAAGTAAGTAGATCCAGTTCATTGCGGCTTCCTTTTCAGTTTGTCGCAGCCATGCACGAGCGCGACACTCAGCGCCACGAATGCGAAAACGAGTCCGACATAGAGAACGTCCATGGTTTACCTCGCATAGATAATCAGGATGAGCATGACCCGGCATCCATCGCAGCCGATTGCACTTGCGTGCGGCCGCCGGTATCCGATTGCTTTGCGCAATACTAGGAATTGCCGCGTAAAGAAGGTGTAAAGATTCGCTGGGCGAATACCCCGCCCGGACCGCCGCGAGGGTACGGAGGGTTCAGCGGGTGGACTTGCCTGTATTCAAACCGGATTTTTTGCCTTGCAGGAATGGAAAAAGCAGGTAGCGTCCGCTACCGAGGAGACAATCGACGAGGCTTGCAGGGAGACGGCGCGCCGATCAAGAAATATCAGGCCGCCGCATTTGCGTGGAGAGTCTCCACGCCATCCAGCCGAGCACTACCACGGCCGCCAGCAGCGCGGCCCACAATCCGAATTTCTTCTTTTCCGCTGGCGACATCCCGGTGGCTGCAGTGGCGGCGAGCTTTTGCTGCACGCCCGTCGCCGCCAGGACGATCTTCGGCGGTTTGTCGCTGCGTAAACCCGGCACCATCGCTTCTTCATACAGGGAGCTCGCCTCCGCGCGGGCATTGCCATACGCGAGCCGGAACGGGCCATTGCCGCGCGCGGTGAAGACCAGCTCCCGCGGAATCCATCCTGCCCTCACGCCCAGGTCTCCGCTGCCGATGCCCCCACCTTTCATGTTCACGTTCAGCAGCCAGTACCGATCCGGGTGCCCGCCCAAAGCCAGCGCCGGACTCGTCATTTCGCGGCCTTCCTGTTTCAGCCGATAGGCGACGGTGACGGACAGCGGCCTCCATTTGCCTTTCGGGTCGTTGCGCGAGAAGACCTGCACGGGCACGACGGTATTCTCCTGCGGCAGCTTGAACTCCAGGCGATCGATCGGAAACCGGCCGGCGAGATCGAACAGGAAATCACCGGGCTTGGCTGCATCCGGCGTGGCCAGGACTTCCTTCCACATCCTCTCCGGCTGTTCCCATTGTTCAGTGGGCATTCCACGCACCGAATCCAGTTCGATGGCTTTATCGGCGTCCAGCCAGGTCAGGCGCAGGTATTTCTCCTGGCGGCCGCGGAACTCGATTGTGTTGCGCTCCAGGCGCTGCCCGGCATGCGACACGCCACCGAGCAGAACGTCGTTCGCCAGCGTCGTCCAGTATTTGAGGTCGCCGCTGGCTTCCAGTTTCACCGCAGTCAGCCGGTCGGCTCCCTGCGCTCCCCACTGCACCGTAATGCCGGATAGCGGCGCCTTGAGTGCGGAAGCATCGATCAGGTATCCGAGCAATACCTTTTGCCCGCCTTTATCGCCGCGAGTGTGTAACCTCACGCTGACCTTGTCGCCGCTCCTGCCCACGCTGAGGTCCAGGTCCTCGGAGCGTGCATTGCGCGGACCGCGCAGCGGAAATATCGGCAGCGCGACCGGCTCCGGCTTTTGCGAACGCAGCTCGATGGATCGAAAAGCGTAAGGCACCGCCTCGCCGCCGCCGTTGAAAATGCGCAGGTCGCGCAGGTCCGCGAATGACGTCGCCTCGTTAACGCTCTGCGGAATCACCAGCCGGTAAAAGGCGTCGCCGCCCGTGACTTCGATGGGCACGGCAAAGGCGAATTCGTCGATGGTCTGCGCTGCCGATACAAAGCTGGCCGCCGCAAGAAGTGCCGCGATCAAATACTTCATGCGATCTCCGTTTCCTTCGGCGGCAGCGGCGAAAAGTAGCCGATGACCAGCATCAGGATGCCCACGCCGATGAACGACACGATGCGTTCGACCCCGCCAATCTTGGCGAGGTCGACCAGGAAGAGTTTTACCACCACCACGCCCATCAGCACGGCGCCACAGAACCAGAGCACGCGCAACCCGGCTTTCGTGGCGACCACCATCGATACCAGTGCGAGCACCGTCCAGAAGATCGACAGGGCGACTTGCACGAGGTCGGATCGGACCATGATGTCCAGCTGGTAGGGAACATCCACCCAATGGTGCAGCGTGCGCAACAGCACGCCGTTCAGGAATGCGAATATCGCCGCTCCGATCAGCACGCGCGGCAAGGATTGCGGCCATTCGGCGACATCCGGAATAGCCTGCTCACGCACCGTCCGCCACCACGTCGCGACCGCGGCGAATGCCAGCATCTGCGCTATGTCGAGCGGATTGAGCAACGGAACATAGGGCAGCGGCGCCGGGTTGCCGTCGTTGGAAAAATTCGCGTAGAGGGTCCAGCCGAGCAGGAATAGCGCAAGGGGCCCTGCTCCGAACCAGAGATAGGCGCGCGGGTTCCGCAAGACCGGCCAGTCGATGGCCGGCCCCTTGAGCCCGAGCAATGCCAGCAACCCGCCGGGCACGAGCGCCCATGCGATCAGCGGCCATACGCGGTTGCCTTCCACCAACTGGTCGATCTGCCATCCGATTTCCCACGCCCCGACCGCTGCCAGCAACCACACACCCGCCGCGTGCGCGAACATCCTGTAACCGCTATCGCCGTCACGGCGCAACAGGATGCGCATGTGCACCACGAAGGCAATCGGCCACGCCACCCATCCGACGGCCGCGAAAGGATGCTGGTGGGGATGGGCCGCTGCACTGGCGAGGAAGACCAGGATCATCATCGGCGCCAGCGCGAGCGCCGGATAGCCGGCAATCACCCAGCCCCGCACGCGTGAGATGGCGAAGGTTGCGCAAGTGCCGGTCAGGAACAATAGCGCCGCATTGAGTTTGGCGTCGGCGGGAACGTGGCGGTCGATTTCATGCAGGCCGGCGAACAGCCACCAGGCCAGTCCCCAGATGAAGACCATGATCGAAACCTGCATCGCGAAATGTCCCACCTTTTCGAAATTGCGTTCGATCGTGCGGTTGGAGAACAATCCCGCAGCGGCGATGAACACGCAGCCCAGGAAAAAAGTATTGGCGATCGGCGTATCGTCGTAGCCGCGGCTTGCGTCGGCGATGAAAGCGGCGCCGGCGGCCAATTGCATCAACAAACCGAACGCGCGGGGCAACCGTCTGCCCTGGCGCGCGCCGACCCAGTATGCGGCGGCGCCTTCGAGCGCCCAGACGGCCGACGTCCAGCGGCCGTCGAAGGCGAGCGGAATGGCCAGGGTCGCGAATATCACGCCCAACGCAAGGAAGGCCTCGACCAGCATGCGCAGCGTTTCCGCGTGACGGCGGTACAAGGTACCTGCGAGCAGGAGATAGAGTGCGGAAGCGACGACGGCGCTCCATGCCGCCCCGTATTCGATCCCGCGCACCAGCCGGGTCTGCAGTCCGAATGCCACAAGCGGCATGCCGAACACGATGGTGCTGTCGACGTAATGTTTGAGCTGCGGCGCCTGGCGCAGGGCGAACAGCACGGTAATTGCGAGATACTCCAGGACGAACAGCGCCAGGAACGGTTCGGTCGTCTCGAAATACTCCGGCCGGGGTGAGTAGCCCGGGGGAATCTCACCCCCAGGCCCTCGCAGAACCGGACGTGAACCTCTCAGCTCATCCGGCTCCCATTATCGAGCCGCAACTGCAAA
>JAYVMZ010000332.1:0-3062 GCA_043758735.1 Betaproteobacteria bacterium | reverse complement strand
TATCCGCGGCGGCCATCGCGGCAGCTCAAGCAGGGGCGATCCAATCGCAACTGAATTTTACCCGTGAGCACGAGCGCGAGGCCGACCGGATCGGGTTGCAGATCATGGAAAAGTCCGGCTTCGACGTGCATGCGATGCCGGTTTTCTTCGAACGCTTGCAGAAGGCGACGCGAGTCTACGAGAACGGTGCGCCATCCTATCTGCGCACCCACCCGCTTACGTACGAGCGCATTGCCGACATTCAGAGCCGCATCGAGGGTGTTCCGTTCCGTCAGATTCCCGATAGCCTGGACTTCCAGCTTGTCCGTGCCCGCTTGTCCGCCCGGGAAGGCGATGCCCGCGATGCCGTGACGAATTTCGACAGGATCCTTGCAGAGCACAAATTCGGCACTGAAGCCGTAGCGCGGTACGGATTGGTTGTTGCTCTGCTACGGGCTGGCGACAGGATCCGCGCGCGAAAAGAAATGGCCTTGCTGCTGGGATTGAAGGCAAAGAGTCCGATGATCGACGCCCTTGCCGCGCAAACCCTGATAGCGAGCGGCGAAGTGGAGAAGGGGTTGGCCACCTATCGGGACAGCCTGAGGGCGAATCCAAGTCGCAAGGCCCTGATCTACGGTTACACCGATGCGCTGATTGCCGCCAACAAGGCCGCTGACGCAATTCAGTTCTTGAGCGCCAGCATGGACGGTCGTGCGGATCCGCAACTTTACGAATTCCAGGCCCGCGCGTATACGCTAATGGGCAAGCGTCTGTTGCAGCATCGTGCCCTGGCGGAAGTCTATGCATTGCGAGGCAATTTGCCGGGGGCGATCG
The DNA here is from genome assembly GCA_043758735.1 of Betaproteobacteria bacterium. Lineage (GTDB taxonomy): Bacteria > Pseudomonadota > Gammaproteobacteria > Burkholderiales > JACQAP01 > JACQAP01. The sequence goes on along the minus strand of JAYVMZ010000332.1, from coordinate 2,249 downwards.
AACAGCTGCAGATCGCGCAAAAAGCCGGGGATGGTGATTTCTACCAAAAATCCAGCGTCGAGGCACGACTCAAGGAATTGATCGCAGCGGATACCGAAAACCGGCGCAAACCCTGATTTCGTCGCCGGTGGAATGAACTTGGCTGGCTCTGGCGTGCATTTCGGCCGCGGTTGCGTTAGATGCTAGCCATTGAATTTGCTTAAAAACCTCGCCTTGCTGGCGTTAATTTCCTATCATACCGAAGCTCTCCGGCTGGAGATCAGAAGCCCGGAGCTTCGCTCATGGACAAGATCGGCAAATACCAGATCATCAAGGAGCTCGGCAGGGGTGCCACCAGCGCGGTCTACCTGGCCAACGATGCCTTCGCGGGCCGCAAGGTGGCCATCAAACTGGTGCGGGCCGATGCCCTTGGTGACAAGGACCTCGGCCGCCGCTTTCACAAGCTGTTCCTGGTCGAAGCGTCGCTCGCCGGCAAACTCTCTCATCCCCATCTTGTGGCGATCTACGATGCCGTCTCCGACGAGGATGGCAGCTACCTCGTCATGGAGTACGTAGCCGGAGGAACGCTCGAGCCCTTCACGCTTCCGGCCAAGCTGATGACGATCAACGCGATTGTCGAAATCATTTTCAAATGCTGCAAAGCCCTCGACTATGCCCACCGGCACGGCATCATTCATCGCGACATCAAGCCGGCCAATATTCTTCTCACCGGTGAAACGGACATCAAGATTTCGGATTTCGGCGCCGCCCTGTCGGTGACTGCCGAAACCACGCAGGTGTCGGGGATCGGCTCGCCGGCCTACATGTCGCCCGAACAGTTGCAGGAAATGACGCTAAACCATCAGACCGACATATTCTCGCTCGGCGTGGTGATGTACCAGTTGCTAACCGGTGCGCTGCCGTTCAAGTCGACCAACAATTACAGCATGGTTTACCAGATCATCAACGTGGATCCGCCGCCGGCGAGCCTGTTGCGGCCGGATACTCCTTCGGCGGTCGACAAGATCGTGAAGCGCGCGCTGGAAAAGGACATCGCGAAGCGTTTCCAGACCTGGGAGGAATTTGCACAAGCGCTGGCGGACACTTTCAACAATCTGCAGAAACCCGAGGAAATCGTCCCGGAAACCGAGAAATTCAGCGTATTGCGCGACCTCGAATTCTTCAGAAGCTTCCAGGACGTCGATCTGTGGCAGGTGTTGCGTATATCGACTTGGGTGCGGCATGCGGCAGGCGACCCGGTCATCCGGGAAGGAGAAGTCGGCACCGGGTTCTTCGTGCTTGCCACCGGCGAAGTGAAAATCACCAAGCAGGGCAAGCTGCTCAATATCCTGCGCAAGGGCGAGTGTTTCGGCGAGATGGCGTATCTGGGCAAACGCGCCTTCGAGCGCACCGCGAGTGTTACTGCAGTGAATGACATTACCGTGATCGAAATCACAGCCGAGGCGCTGGCGCAGGCCACGGAAGGCTGCAGACATGCGTTTAACGCCGGTTTCCTCGAATTGCTGGTCGGACGGCTGGAAGCTGCCAACACGCGGCTGTCGCAGTTGCTGCTCGATCGCAACATCAGCCTCTTCTGAACGCGCTTCCCAGGCGGTACCATTCGTTGCATTCTCGGGTTCAATCCATGGGCGCTTATTCCAGTATCGATCCGGACGGTTTGCAGGAATTGTTACGCGGCTCCATCGTGCTGATCGATGTGCGCACCGACCGGGAGATCGAGCGCGGGCTGATTCCGGGGGCGCTGCATATTCCGCTGCATACCCTGCCAGGGCGCCTGCAGGACATTGAACAGGACCTTCCCGTGGTAATTTACTGCCAGTCCGGCGTGCGTTCGGCTCAGGCAAGCGCGTTCCTGTCGGACAACGGCTGGGGCCAGGTCTACAACCTGGCCGGCGGATTCAGCGGCTGGACCGCGCGTGGATTGCCCGTGGCGCAGAACTGATCCGGACGGCCACCTATATTCTTGCCGTATTTTTTCAGCGAAGACCAAAAAATGAACACTGAAACTGAAATCAGATTCGATCGCGAGCTCGATGCGCGTGGACTGAATTGCCCGCTGCCGATTCTGCGCACCAAGAAATCGCTGAATGACATGACGCAGGGCCAGGTGCTGAAGATAGTCGCGACGGATCCCGGATCGGTGCGCGATTTCCAGGCATTCTGCAAACAGACCGGCAACCAACTGCTGCTCTCCAACGAAAGTGGCGGAGAATATCTCTTCATATTGCGCAAGAAATAATCCCCGTGCC
>JAYVMZ010000331.1:0-6167 GCA_043758735.1 Betaproteobacteria bacterium | reverse complement strand
TCCAGCTGCGTGCGCTCTGCCGGCCGCAACTTGATCGCCACACCGCTATTTGCCATGAGCGACATCATAGCAATCGTCGGATTAAATGTAACGTTATTTATGAGACACTACACTAGTCGACTTCCCCAATCGAGTCGAGCTGCTTGGCGCGTCACAAGGGGGAAACGGCATTTTCAATCTGGTACCGGCACAACCAATTAATCGACGCTGACCTGGCTTCCGTTTCGCGCCAGTTGCTGGAACCCGGCGACGGACGTACAAAGGGCGTGACTTGCGTCACGCCCTTTGCGTTTGCTTCGGCACACCCGAAGAGATAACCCTCAAACACGGGTTCTAAAGTGGTCGCCACCCTGTCCGCATCAGGCACACCGCGAGATCGCGACGCGCGCAACAGCGAACGGTCCGGGCAACAACCGTATCGTCATGCCTTGGGCTTGAGCATCCACCCCGGGCAGCGTACGGAAGCGAATCCAGTAAGCGCCCATCGCGCAGTATAGTCAAGCGAATTTCAGGTGGCTTCGGAAATCGAAACACAGGACATTCGGCTCATTGTCTTTCGCCCACTCCCTGCCGGTCATGGAAACGCGCTATGCTTTCGCACGCTTTCCAGCCTCTTCGGATTGACTCTATTGAGCGTTTCACAATTTGATGACAGATGGAAAACGCTCAATCCCTCACCCCGACCCTCTAACGGGGTACTCCGGGCTTCGCCAGGGTATCCCAAAGGGAGAGGGGGAGGATTGCTCTAATTCACCGACGTGAATTAGGGAAAGAGCAATGATTGTGAGCTTGGAAATTCCGTCCTGGCCCGGTGAAGCGCATTGGTCCAGCCTGCCAAGCCTGACCCGGTCGGTTAACAGATGCGTCGCCATCGGGGTAATCATTTTTCTCGGAGTCGCACTCCCGTCTTTGTCTGTCGCCGCAGACGAGAACATCGCGACGCAACCGTTGGATGAAGCAAAGCAACACGTGCACACCAATCACCTCATCGATTCCAACAACCCGTACTTGCTTTCGCACGCGCACAACCCGGTGGACTGGTATCCCTGGGGCGCGGAAGCCCTCGCCAAGGCGAAGCGGGAGAATCGGCCGATCTTCGTGTCTGTTGGCTATAGCACCTGTTACTGGTGCCACGTCGCGGAAAGGACCATCTATTCCGATCCGGAAATCGCCAAACTGATGAATGAGTGGTTCGTCAACATCAAGGTCGATCGCGAACAACGCCCGGACCTGGACAACATCTACATGCAGGCGACCCATTTGATGACGGGGCGGGGAGGGTGGCCCAATAATGTTTTTCTGACGCCGGACCTGAAGCCTTTCTTTGCCGGAAGCTATTTTCCACCCGCTGACACTGAGTCTGGCCGGCCGGGCTTCCCGTCGATTATCAAGGCGCTGCACGAGAAATGGACGAATCGGCGGCAAGAGGTGTTGAGTCAGGCAGATCGCGTCTACCAGGCGATGCTGAAAGAGCGCGGCCAGCCTCGAGCGGGAACGAATGCACCCATCAAGCCGGCAGATTGGTTAAGCGGTGCGCGCGAGGCGATCCTCCAGGAGTACGACGCGACCAACGGCGGCCTCGGCCGTGGCCCCACGAAATTTCCCCGCGAGCCCGCTTTGAATTTGCTGCTGGCCAGCCGTGATATCCACAATGATCCTCAAGTGTTGCAGGCGCTGACAAACACGCTGGATGCGATGGCGTTCGGCGGCATTCACGATCATGTGGGGGGCGGTTTCCACCGCTATAGCACGGAGCCCGGCTGGTCGATTCCGCATTTCGAGAAGATGTTGTACGACAACGCCCAATTGCTCGGAATCTACGCGCACGCCTGGCGCATCACGCAAAACCCGCTCTACCGGCAAGTGGTGGCCGACGTGGCGGACTATCTGTCGCGGGAAATGATGGCCGCCGATGGCGCCTTCTACGCGGCGCAGGATGCCGAGGTGGCAGGCCAAGAGGGCGTCAGCTATCTTTGGAGCGGGAGCGAAATTGAATCGATCCTCGGCGTGGATGAAGCCGGGCGTTTCTTCCAGGTCTACGCCCTGACACCGATTCCCGACCAGAGCGGTGAGCGGCTCGTCGCCGGCGACGAAATGGGCGTGCTGCGCGTACGCATGCCCATTGCCGAGACCTTGCAACGTGCGGGCGGTAGGGAAATCAGTCTGCTGCTGGCCTCGCTGGCATCACCGCGCGCCAAGCTGCTCGAAGCGCGGAATCAGAGAACACAGCCTGCCCGTGACGAGAAGATTGTTATGGCGTGGAACGGCATGACGATCGACGCGCTCGTGCAAGGCGGGATTATTTTGCAGGACAGGCACCTCATCAAGCTGGCGGAGCAAGCCGCCAATCGTCTCTGGCGGGAAGGCTTCGATCCCAGGACCGGCGAGCTGAAACACGAGCTCTTCGGCGGACGCGCCCAGATCCACGGCTACCTGGACGACTACGCGTTACTGGGCATCGCTTTTCTGTCCCTGGCGGACGCAACAAAAGAGACGGTATGGCGGGACCGCGCGGCGCAACTCAGCAAATCGATGCTGCGCCGTTTCTCCCAAGGCGACACCCTGATCACATCGGAGGCCGCAAAAGATTTACCGATCCCGCCGCTGGATGATGGCGACAATACCGCGCCCAGCGGCACATCGGCGGCCATCGAGTTGCTTGCCCGAATGCATAAAGTGACAGGCAAACAGAACTACGCGAATGCCGCGCTGCGCATCGTGGCGCCTTTGAGCAGCATGCTGCAACAAAATCCAGGTCAATGGCCCGGCGCCGTGGCCGCGCTTAGCCGCTATCCCCTGCCGTTGAGCACGACTCCCACGAAGCCGGACAGCCCATCTTCAGCGGCCCGCTCCTCGTTGCCTGGCACAGCAGAACACGTGCACGCGCACGGCGAGATTCGCCAGACGGGCGATCACGATGAATTAAGGGTCACTGTCGTGATCGACCAGGGCTATCACGTCAACGCGAACCCCGCGACCTTCGACTATCTGATCCCCACCAGCCTGTCGGTCGAAGGGGTTCCTGATCTGCGAATCGAATATCCCGCGGCAACATTCTTCAAGCCGCAATTCGCCCCCGACGGACTCAAAGTCTACGAAGGCAGGATAGCGTTGACAGGGTCGGCACCGAAAGGGACTCTGGTGCATCGTTATTCGATAACGGCCGCATTGAAAGTCCAGGCCTGCAATGACGAAACGTGCCTGCCGCCTGCGACGTTGTCGTTCAAGGCCAAACGCCGTTGAAGAACGACGGCAACATCGGGGATGGTTGAGACAGTCCCGACCCGCAGAAAAACAACCCGCTTTCCAATCCTTGCCTTTTGTGCGAGCAAGTCGCGCCAGCATTTTATTGTGCGCATGGGGAGTAACGGAGTTGCACTTGATGGGCTAGAATTTCTTCCATCATTCCAACAGGGGGTCGCCTCAATGAAAAAAATTCTCATTGCTTTGTTCTGCGCCATGCTTTCCACCCATGCCATGGCAGGGGGAGGGCTCGACGGTTTCTTAAGCAAGCTCAACGCGCAGGCCAAGAGCGACCTGGCCAATTTTTCGGCCAGGATCAGTGCGCAGTTCGGCATACCCGAAGCGCAGGTCAAAGTTGTGATCGGCACGGTCAAGGAGCCCGCCGACGCCTTCATGGTATTCCAGTTGGGCAAGATGGCCAGCCAGCCGACCGAGAAGGTGATGGACGTCTATCAGTCCGGGCAGGGGAAGGGCTGGGGCGTGCTGGCAAAGGAATTGGGGATCAAGCCGGGGTCAGCGGAATTTCATGCGCTCAAGCGCGGCGACTTCCAGCTCGAGGGGGCGTCGAATGACGGTCCTGGCAAAGGAAAAGGCCGCGGGAAGGGAAAACACTAAGGCGATTGATGTCTGGTGCCGAAGAAATGTTCTTGCGCCGGAACGTCGCCCAATGGCGATGAATCGTCATCGGCATGTGCCGATCGAGCTAGTGCGTTCGAGGCCGTACGGCGCATGGTGCGGAACCGGGGTGCGCGCAATTTTTATGCGGCAGTATTGACTAAGGAGAACCTAAATACTTTTGCGGTGGAGTGGGTTGTCGACGCGAAACAACAAAAAACCATGTAATGGAAATATCCATTGACTGTATCGGTGACTGTTCTTGAATGCGCCTCACATTCGCGGAGCATGGCGGGCCGACGTGTCGCGCACGTACCGTTATCTGAGCGGCAGCAAGCTGCGTCGCCTGGTCAATTGCGTGCGCGCCCCAGGGGTGCAGGTGGTGGTTGTCCTGCGGTTCGGACAGTGGCTGCAGACCCAATCCATCCTGCTTCGCGTACTCCTTGAACCGGTCTATTTCGTGCTCAATGGCTTGATGAAGATCCTTTGGGGGATCGAACTGCCGCGTTCGGCGTGAATCGGACCCGGCCTGTATATCGGGCATTTCGGTGGCATAACGGTGTCTGGCGGAACGGTCATCGGCAATAACTGCAACCTGTCGCAGAACGTTACCATCGGTGAAGCGGGATCCGGCGAAACGTATGGCGCTCCGGTCATTGGCGATAATGCGTACATCGCAGTTGGCGCCCGACTCTTTGGCAGGATCGCTATTGGCAACAATGTGAAAATCGGTGCCAACGCGGTTATCTACAAGGACGTTCCGGACAACGCGATAGTCACGCTTGATCCGGGATTCCGAATCGTTTCACTCAAGGGGAATGGTCCGAATGTTCCCGCAACACCCGCTGGGGTGCGTACTGCAAAGCCTCGAGGGCCGGAAAACGAGGCTAGCTCTGCCTGAGTTCGCGATTCATGCAGGCTTCGAGGATCTTCCTCATGACTTTATTCCGGCTCGTTGCGACATTTCGCGCATGACCATTTTCCATGTCGCCTGGGCGCGGTCGCCGGTGGCGGTGAACACGGCGCTCAACAGCTTCATTTGCGCGCCGGTCAGCCGGGCCTCGAGTTTCTTTCCCCCGCTCGTTCTGGCCGAACTGCTACGCTAGCTGCCCCAATTCAATTCTGAAAAAAACGCTTCTGCCTTGGTACGTTAAATAATTTATGCAATATGCCAAGCCTCACCCCATCGAGTGATCCATCGAGTGATCGCGCTGCTCAGGGAAAAGACGGGATCGTAGGCTCGATTCCACCCATCATGGCCTCTGGATGCCGGGCGTGCACGAGATCGGAAATTTCGCGCGCGCGTGTAAAGGGCACGTCCACCATCATCAGGACTTTTCCATCGGCTATGCGCTGTTCAAACATCGCGAGTCTGGAATTCGGGACCGACGTCGCCACCATCGTTGCGGCCCAGACGCCGAACGCGGCGCCGACCAGACTGGTGATCAACACGGTGCCGATAGGCAGGGCGCCGCCCGGCGGAAAAGTCACGAGCAGCACCCCGGCGGCGATCCCAAGTGCGCCGCCGAGCGCGATGCCGGTCCCGGCTCCATGGACAAAGTCAGTTTTTTGCAGAAAATTGGCTTCGGGCAGTTCGCCTATCGGCAGGTCGCGTCGGGCCAGGCAATGAATATGGCTGACTTCGATGCGGGCAAGCAACAGATCGTGCAGGGTCTGCTCGGCGCTCGCCACGTCCGGCAGGACGAAATACAGTCTCCTTCTCATAGGGCACCTCCACTGAAAAAAAGCGCATACGAACGCGCGGCACGGAAAGCGATCCTTCGTCGATTATTCTGAACCTTGTGGCGCTGGCGTCAATGGGATTGTTCGGCGATTGTCGCGACGGCTTACCGAACGAAGGCTCTGGAGCGGCGAAGGTGGGACGGACCGTTATCCGAGCCGTCGCGCCCGAAGGGCATCTTGTTTTCATCGTGCGCGTATTGAACTTTCCTGATTCACGTCGGTGAATTAGGTCAATCCTCGCCGTCTCCCTTTGGGATACCCTGGCGAAGCCCGGAGTACCCCGTTAGAGGGTCGGGGGAGGGATTGAGCGTTTTCCATCTGCCATCAATTAGGAAACGCTCAATAGAACCATCTTTTTGGCCCCGGAAAAGAGGCTCTAAGGGTTCCGGAGGTCACTATTCTGAGAGTTTATTTGGGCGGATCAAAGTGTTGCGGTGGTCCGACCAGAATCCGTGACCTCTGCCTAGCCTGAAGTTCCAGGCGAATTTGCGTTGCCCGAGGGGCACAAGCGCGAATGTAGATGGCTGATATTTGAGCTGGTTGTTGGTGCAATATGTAGCCATGTA
>JAYVMZ010000330.1:0-4504 GCA_043758735.1 Betaproteobacteria bacterium | reverse complement strand
AGCAGGACAGTCGCATGACCACGCCGATCACTTTGCTGTGCACGCTCTCTCTGGTTGCATTCTTCGCGGGATGCAGCGACAAGCCGCAGGCGGCCCCGGAGCCACGACTGGTCAATGTCGTCCGCGTGACGATCGGCAGCACCAACAGCGATGTGGGCTATTCTGGAGAGGTGCGCGCACGCTACGAAACCAATCTGGGCTTTCGTGTGCCCGGAAAGATCGTGGCACGCAATGTGGAGATCGGCGGCATCGTCAAGAAGAACGATGTACTGGCGCGGCTGGATCCGGAAGACCAGCAACTCAATGCGCGGGGAGCCCAATCGCAACTGGCGGCGGCCAAATCGGAATACGAACAAAGCAAGGCGGAACTTGAACGCTATGCCGATCTTTACCAGAAGGAATTCATCAGCAAGGTGGAGTTCGACCGCCGGCAAAATACCTATAACGTGGCGAAGGCCAGGCTGGAGCAGGCGCAGGCGCAGCTTGCCGTCACCAGGAACCAGACTGGCTATACCGAACTCGTCGCCGATCACGCCGGCGTGGTGACCGCCATCCTGATCGAGGTCGCCCAGGTGGTTGCAGCAGGGCAGACCATCATGAAACTCGCGCGCACGGACGACCGGGAAGTGGTCATCAGCGTTCCCGAAAATCGTTTGACGGAACTGGGTGGCGCGAAGCAGATCGACATCTCGCTCTGGGCCGATCCTGCAAAAATTTACAAAGGCAAGTTGCGCGAAATCAGTCCCTCGGCCGATCCGGTGACGCGCACCTATGCCGCCAAAATCAGCGTGCTCAATGCCGATCCGGCCATGAAGCTCGGCATGACCGCCAATGTTTACCTCAGGGGCGTGCAACGCAGCGTCTCCGTCATGCTGCCGGCCACAGCGTTGTTCCAGGACAACGGGCACGCCGCGGTCTGGGTCGTGGACCCGGCGACCAGCCAGGTGAAGCTGGTGCCGGTCGAAGTCGGCGAATATGTCGAGGATAAAGTGGCCGTGAAATCGGGGCTGAAACCGGGCGGCCTGGTCGTGCGTGCCGGCGTGCACAAGCTCTTCGCCGGCGAGAAAGTCCGGGCACACGAGGAGACGGTCAAAGAGGTGGCGCAGTGAGGCACTTCAATCTCTCAGAGTGGGCATTGGAGCACCAGTCGCTGGTGCTTTTTTTTATGCTCGCGCTGTTCGCGGCGGGATTGTTCTCCTATTTCAAGCTCGGCCAGGCCGAGGATCCGGAGTTCACTTTCAAGGTCATGGTGGTCAGGGCGTTCTGGCCGGGTGCTTCGCCGCCCGAGATGGAACAGCAAGTCACGGAACGCCTGGAAAAGAAGTTGCAGGAAACACCCTACCTCGACAATGTGCGTTCCTTCACCAGGTCCGGCGAGACCACTATTTTCGTCGCCCTGAAGGATTCCACGCCACCGAAGGCAGTCGCCGACGTGTGGTATCAGGTCAGGAAGAAAATCGGCGACATCCGCGCCACGCTGCCCGAAGGTACGCTCGGCCCGTACTTCAACGACGAATTCGGCGACGTATTCGGCAACATCTATGCGTTTACCGGCGATGGCTTTACCTATGCCGAGTTGAAGGATTACGTCGAGGAAGTTCGCAAGGAAATCCTGCGCGTACCCAATGTTTCCAAGGCCGAGATCCTCGGCGACCAGGACCAGAAGATTTACGTCGAGATGTCGCATCGCAAGCTGGCCACGCTCGGCATCGACCCGCTTTCCATTTTCAATGTGCTGCGCGAACAGAATTCGATGACGCCGGCCGGTTCGATCGACACCCATTCGGACCGCATCTTCCTGCGCATATCCGGCAGTTTCGGTTCGGTCGAGAGCATCCGCGAGATCGGCATCCAGGCGAACGGCCGCCTGTTCCGGCTGGGAGATATCGCCCATGTCTATCGCGGCTATGTCGATCCGCCTTCGCAGAAAGTGCGCTATATGGGACAGGAGGCCATCGCTCTGGCAGTGTCGATGGCCAAGGGCGGCGATATCCTGCAGCTCGGCGCAGACCTCAACAAGGCCTTCAAGGGCATCAATCGCGACCTGCCGGTCGGCATCGAGATGCACCAGTACTCGAACCAGCCGGAGGTGGTGAAGCGCTCCGTTGACGAATTCATGAGGACGCTGCTCGAGGCCGTCGTCATCGTGCTCGCGGTCAGTTTTTTCAGCCTCGGATTCCGTACCGGCCTGGTGGTGGCGCTGTCCATTCCGCTGGTGCTCGCCGTGACCTTCCTGATGATGAAGTTGTACGGCATCGACTTGCAGCGCATCTCGCTGGGCGCGCTGATCATCTCGCTGGGACTGCTCGTGGACGACGCCATCATCTCCGTGGAAATGATGGCCACCAAAATGGAGCAGGGTATGGAGCGAACGAAGGCCGCCGCTTTCGCCTATACCTCAACCGCATTTCCGATGCTGACCGGGACGCTCATCACCGCCGCGGCATTCACCCCGGTGGGATTCGCCAAGTCCTCGGCGGGGGAATACACCTTCTCCATTTTTGCAGTGATGACTATTGCCCTGCTCGTGTCCTGGGTGGTCGCCGTGCTGTTCACGCCATTTCTCGGCTATAAGCTGCTGCCGGATCGCTCGCACCACGCGCCGCCGCCTTCGCTGTTCAGCCGCTTTTTGCATGGGCCGGTGCATCGCTGGTGGCCCCGGCTTGTTCCGCCTCCGGCACCTCCGCATCACGGCGACGTTTACGACAGCCCGTTCTACCGGCGTTTCCGCGGTCTGGTGGACTGGTGCGTGAGCTATCGCAAGACGGTGATCCTCATCACGGTTGCAGTATTTGCCCTGTCGATCTTCGGATTCCGCTTTGTACAAAACCAGTTTTTTCCGTCGTCGAATCGCCCCGAATTGATCGTGGACCTGTGGTTGCCGCAGGGGGCCTCGTTCCAGGCCACCGAGGAGCAGGTCAAGCGCCTCGAGGGGAAACTCAAGGGCGATGAAAGCGTCGTGAACTATGTCGCCTACATCGGCACCGGCAGCCCGCGCTTCTATCTGCCGCTCGACCAGCAGCTCGGCCATCCCAACTTCGCGCAATTCGTCATAGTCACCAAGGACAACAAGGCGCGCGAAGTGCTCTACGATAAAATCAATCGTCTGCTGGAAACCGAGTTCACCGTACTGCGCGGACGCGTGAACCGGCTGGAGAACGGCCCGCCGGTGGGCTATCCGGTGCAGTTTCGCGTGATCGGCAACGATATACCGACGGTGCGCAAGATCGCCTTCGAGGTCGCCTCCATCGTACGCGCCAACCCGAATGCCCAGAACGTGCATCTCGACTGGAATGAGCAGGTGAAGGACATCCGCCTCGAGATCGACCAGAACAAGGCGCGCGTCATCGGCGTGAGTTCGCAAGGCCTGTCGACCGTACTCAATTCGATCCTGACCGGCTATAGCATCACGCGCTACCGCGAGAAGGACCAGTTGATCGAAGTCCTGGCGCGTGCCGAGACGGGCGAGCGCCTCGACCCCGGCAAGCTCTCGGAGATCAATGTGCCGACGCAATCCGGAAAATGGATTCCGCTGGCACAGATCGCAAAAATCGAATACGGCTTCGAAGAAGGCATCATCTGGCGCCGCAACCGGCAGCCGACGGTCATCGTTCGTGCCGACATTCGGGGCGACGTCCAGGCGCCGGTGATCTCCAAGCAGATCGATCCGAAGCTCGATGACTTGCGCGCCAGGCTGCCGGAGTACTACCGCATCGAAATAGCCGGCGCGATTGAAGAAAGCGCCAAAGGCGAAAAATCGATCATTGCCGTCATGCCGCTGATGCTGATCATCGTCCTGACCCTGCTGATGATCCAGTTGCAGAGCTTCCAGAAGACCTTCATGGTGCTGCTGACTTCGCCGCTCGGCCTGATCGGGGTGGCCTTCATCCTGCTGACCTGGAACGTGCCGTTCGGTTTCGTCGCGAACCTCGGCGTCATCGCATTGTTCGGCATGATCATGCGCAACTCGGTGATCCTGGTCGACCAGATCGAGCAGGATATCAAGGCGGGCCATTCGCAATGGAATGCGATCGTCGACGCCACCGTGCGGCGCTTTCGCCCGATCGTGCTGACCGCGCTGGCGGCCGTGTTGGCAATGATCCCGTTGTCGCGCAGCAACTTCTGGGGACCGATGGCCGTCGCCATCATGGGCGGTCTGATTTCCGCGACCATCCTTACGCTGCTGTTCGTGCCTGCCTTGTATGCTGCCTGGTTCCGTGTCAAGAAGCCTTCTGAATCCTGAGTCGAAACGCGTGAACACGAAGGATCACGAAGGGAACACGAAGGGGCACGAAGGAAGGTTTGGTCGCAATTAGTCGGTCAAGGTCTGCGTCGATTGCCACGGTTTTCGCAACATCAACGGACGCGTTGTTTCCCTTCCTGTAATCCATCGTGTTCCTTCGTGTTAATCTCTCCGGGTCTAATTCCCCGCCGCTTGCGGCGTTCGTTAGACTGAGGGGGTGAGCGGATACCTACACAAGAGCCACAATGTTACGGTACTGAT
>JAYVMZ010000329.1:0-3980 GCA_043758735.1 Betaproteobacteria bacterium | reverse complement strand
GGGGTGATGCCCGGCGGCAGGATGCGCAGGACGGTGCCATTGATGGCGTTGATCTGCGCAATCGAAGCGCCGATGTCGGTGCCCTGGTGAAAATACACTTTGACCAGGCCGATGCCGGGAATGCAGTTGGACTCGATGCGATCGATGCCATTGACCGTCGTTGAATAGGCGCGCTCGCTGATGATGACGACGCGGCGCTCCATTTCCTCGGCCGAGAGGCCGGGGTAGTTCCAGCCGACGAATACGACCGGGATGTCGATCTTCGGGAAGAAGTCGACCACCATACGCGTCACCGCGAGGCCCCCGAGCAGGAGCACGAGCAGTGACAGTACTGCGATCGTGTACGGGCGGCGCAATGCCACCCGCACCAATTCCATCATGATGTTTCTCCGCCTGGCAGGATGTCGGCAACGTCGAACCGGAGTTCGCGTCGTCCTTGTCTTTTTCTTGAAACCGCAGCGGCGATGATAGCGCGTAACCTTGACGCTGGCAGTACAGCAAGATAAAAATGCGCGGCAGAGGCTCCCTTCTCCCTTCGGGATACCCTGGCGAAGCCCGGAGTACCCCGTTAGAAGGGCAGGGGATGAGGGAGCGGCGATCCGGAATAAGTCTTATCCGGGCGCAGTATGAATCCCGGTCCCGGGACCGGCCCAAACAAATGAAAATGCCGGCGCGGAGGCCGGCCCTTTCCCCGCCGCGGCGGGCTATTTGCCGAAAAGCTTCTGCAGTTCGCCGGACTGGTACATCTCGCGCATGATATCCGTGCCGCCGACGAATTCGCCGTTCACGTACAACTGCGGAATGGTCGGCCAGTTGGAGAATTCCTTGATGCCCTGGCGCACATCCTGGTCGCTCAACACGTCGACTGTCGCAACGTTCTCAGCGCCACAGGCCTCGAGAATCTGCACCGCCGCGGCACTGAAGCCGCACATCGGCGCATCCGGTGTCCCCTTCATGTACAACACGATCGGATTGCCCGTCACCTGCTGTTTGATCTTGTCCTGAGCGTTCATGAGCATTCCCTCTGTATCAAGTATGGGCGCCTCCGGCGTGGAGCCGCGCCCGTTGGATAACAACGATGTTAACGATTCGGCGATTTCGACGTCAATAGGCGCCCACCCGCCACGCGTGACAATCCGGCAATATCCGCGCAGTTTACGATCTCTTCAAAGCCCGCGTCGAGCAAAAGGTCTCTGCAAACATCGGCCTGGTCATGGCCGTGCTCGAACAACAACCACCCCCCGGGTCGCAGATGCGCTGCCGCCCCGGCGACAATGACGCGAATGTCATTCAGACCGTCCTTACCGGAAATTAGTGCCGTCGCCGGCTCGAAGCGCAAATCGCCGATCTGCAAATGAGCATCTCCCGCCGCTACATACGGCGGGTTGGAGACGATGACATCGAAGCGATGTTGCGCCAGCGGTTCAAACCATCTTCCCTCGATAAATTCAACCGTCACCCCCGTCGTCGCAGCGTTCTGCCGGGCTACAGCCAGCGCCGCTGCCGATAGGTCCACCGCCGTAACGCGCGCAGCGGGCCGTACGTGGGCAATGGCAATGGCAATGCAGCCGCTGCCGGTGCCCAGGTCGAGCACATTGTGCGAATCACCCGGAGCCAGCTTTTCGAGCGCCACGTCGATCAGTGTTTCGGTATCCGCGCGCGGGATCAATACGTCGGGCGTAACGCGGAAACCGAGTCCGTAGAATTCGCGCTTGCCGACCAGGTAGGCGATGGGTTCGCCGATGCGGCGGCGCTCAACCAGATCGCGAAACTCTGCGGCGGCAGACTGGTCAGCCTTGTCTTCGCCGTATCCGGAAAGCCATGCCCGCGAGGCACCCAGCACATGTCCAAGCAGCACCTGCGCTTCACGCCTTGCTTCGTCGTACCCGGCAAGAATGCCTGCGGCCTCATCGAGCAGGCTGTCGACGGTCGGGTTCACGCCTGCGCTGCGAAGGTCTCATCGGCCATCGCCGCCAGCAACTCGGTCTGATGCTCGGCCATGAGGGCGTCGATCAGATCGTCGAGCGCGCCGTCCATGATCTGGTCGATCTTGTAGAGGGTCAGGTTGATGCGGTGATCCGTCACCCGGCCCTGCGGAAAGTTATAAGTGCGGATGCGTTCGGAGCGGTCGCCGCTGCCGATCAGCGATTTGCGTGTCGCCGCTTGCTTGGCCTGTCGCTCGCGCACCTGCTTGTCCTTGATGCGCGCCGCCAGCACCGACAAGGCCTGCGCCTTGTTCTTGTGCTGGGAGCGGTCGTCCTGGCATTCGACGACGATGCCGGTGGGCAGATGCGTGATGCGCACCGCGGAATCGGTCTTGTTGATGTGCTGGCCGCCGGCGCCTGATGCGCGGAAGGTATCGATGCGCATCTCAGCGGGATTGAGCACGACGTCTTCGATCGCATCCGCTTCCGGCATGACAGCGACCGTGCAGGCGCTGGTGTGAATGCGGCCTTGCGTCTCGGTCGTGGGCACGCGCTGCACGCGATGTCCGCCTGACTCGAACTTCAGTTTCGAATAGACGCCCACACCGATGATCTTGGCGATCACTTCCTTATACCCGCCCATTTCGCCCTGGCTCTGCGAAATCAGATCGACCTTCCAGCCTTGGCGCTCGGCATAGCGGAAATACATGCGGAACAGATCGCCGGAAAACAGCGCGGATTCGTCTCCGCCGGTGCCCGCGCGAATTTCCAGGAAGATATTGCGCTCGTCGCTGGGATCCTTCGGCAGAAGTTGTCTCTGCAGTTCGGCTTCGAGATCGAGCAGGCGTTGCCTGCCTTCGCGCACTTCGGCTTCAGCCAAGTCGCGCATCTCCGGATCGCTCGCCATCCCCTGCGCCGCTGTGACGTCGCTCTCGCCTTTAACGTACGCGTGGTAGAGCGCGACGGCAGGCGTAATCTCGGCATGCTCGCGCGTGAGCTTGCGGTAATTTTCCAGGTTCCTGGTGACGTCCTCGCTGGACAGGAGGGCGTTGAGTTCCTCCAGCCTGGCGGACAACTGCGCCAGCTTGGAGGCGATGGACGGTTTCATTCCGGCGGGCTGATCTCGTACAGGCGGCTCAGCGCGGCGACCAGCGCGTCGCGCTCATCGGTCTGCGCGCTGCTGAGCGCCTGCGTCGGCGCGTGCAGGAACTTGTTGGTCAGTGAATGCGACAGCAGTTCGAGCACCTTTGACGGATCGTCGCCTTTGGCCAGCATGCGGGCCGCCCTTTCCAGTTCGTGACGGCGCATGCGTTCGGCCTGGTCGCGCAACGCCCGGATGGTGGGAACGAGATCGCGATTTTCCAGCCAGTGCATGAATGCATGCACGTTGGTATTGATGATGGCTTCGGCCTGCGCGACTGCGGCATGGCGGGTGTCGAGGCCTTCCTGCACGATCTTGCCCAGATCGTCCACGCTGTAGAGAAAGACGTCATCGAGCTCGGCGACTTCCGCCTCGACGTCGCGCGGCACCGCGAGGTCGATCATCAGGATCGGGCGATGGCGCCGCGCCTTGATCGCGCGTTCGATCATGCCCTTGCCCAGGATCGGCAACGTGCTCGCCGTACAGGAGACGATGATGTCGTGCAAAGCCAGTTGTTCGGGCAGGTCGTTCAGCGTAATGACGCGGCCCCGGAAACGGCTTGCCAGCAACTCGCCCCGCTCGACGGAGCGATTGGCGAAGGTCATCTCACGCGGCTGCCTTGCGGCGAAGTGGGTTGAGCACAGTTCGATCATCTCGCCGGCACCGATGAACAGGATTTTCTGCCCGGCAATGCTCGGATAAATGCGTTCGGCGACCTTGACCGCCACCGCGGCCATCGACACCGAACTGGACCCGATTTCGGTGCGGGTACGCACTTCCTTTGCCACAGAAAACGTGGACTGGAACAACTTGTGCAGAACCGTACCCAGCGTGCCGGCGTGCTCGGCGGATTTCACCGCCTCTTTCATTTGTCCGAGGATCTGCGGCTCGCCGATCACCATCGAATCGAGCCC